>NZ_JARSMD010000047.1:0-2011 GCF_035811335.1 Schinkia azotoformans | reverse complement strand
GCTGGCTTTTTGTGCGACGGGCAGTCGCATGGAGTGTTAACTTAGTTGACACTCTTCTTTTTCTTTGTTGGACAGAGACGTCATTTCGATGAAACGACTGGTTTGAAGATAAAGAATTGAATCCCAGATGGTGAAAATCCATCCCCAAGGAGACTGACCTAGCTTGGGAAGCCTAATCTAGGGCAACACCGTGAGGTGTTGTCTGAAGGAGATGCGGAAAGTCGTGAGACCCGTAGGTGAATAGGTAGACCCTAATGCAATAAGTGTGAAGCACGGCGGCGGGATAAGTTGGTGACTTTTCGAAAAGTGAGGAAGCCCACTAAACAGGCATTTCTTTAGAAGTCAGACCGAAGAAATGTGGCTTATAACGTGATGGTGCAGGGTATGCCCAGAAGGGAAATGCGATGACCCCGTGAGGTCTCCACCTAACCGAACAAGCAGGGTTCTAGTCTATAAGGGTAATCCGAAGTGACGAAGAACGGGTGGAGAAGTCAGACGTTCTCATAGTACGGAAGTAATTCGATGACCATAACATTGAATGAACGGAAGGGGAACGACCTATGGCTCCAAGTCATGTACTAGATGTAATGGCAACAATCAAGTTACTGCGGTAAAACCGTTTGAATGTACATCAAGGAAAGGCGTGGAATACGTAATGAATCAAGAGTGGAAATTTAAGTTACACAGTATTTATGGACAAATATTGTTCGACCGGAAGCTAACCCAAAGCTTTGAACAAGTGAAAGCGAATAAGGGTGCAGGTGGTATTGATGGAGAAACAATTGAAAGTTTTGAAGCCAAGTTAGAAGAAAACATCATGACAATACTAACCAAGCTTAAAACTAAAGTCTACCAACCCCAACCAGTTAGAAGAGTATATATTCCCAAGAAAAATGGAAAGAAACGACCATTAGGTATTCCTACAATTGAAGACCGTATTGTCCAACAAAGTGTGGTTAACGTACTACAACCTAAATTCGAAGATAATCTATTTCATAATTGGTCAGTTGGTTATAGACCAAATCGGGGTGTACAAAGAGCATTGCAAATAATTCTTTGGAATATCGAGCAAGGATATAACCACATATATGATTGTGATATAAAAGGATTCTTTGATAATATACCACATAAGAAACTGATAGGAGTTTTAAAGAAGTATATATCGGACCGTACGGTCCTAGGTCTAATTGACAAATGGCTAAAAGCTGGACATATGGAAGAAGGGAAACTTATACATTCCGACTATGGAACACCACAGGGCGGGGTGATCTCACCACTACTTGCGAATGTGTATCTAAATGAACTGGATTGGGAATGGGATTTAAATGGCATCCGATTCGTAAGGTATGCAGATGATTTCCTGTTGTTCGCTAAAACAAAAGATGATATTAATAAAGCAGCTTCCTTGACTAAGAATAAGTTAAATGAATTGGGGTTAGAAATCTCCAAAGAGAAAACAAGAGTTGTCAACTTCAATAAAGATGACTTTGACTTCCTAGGATTTACATTTCATCACTGGGACCAAGGGAAGAAAGATAACAAATTGTCTTTTCATGTTACCCCAAAGAAAGAATCAATTAAAGACTTTCGATTGAAGATAAAGGAAAAGACTAGGAAGTTTCTAACTTTGAGCAAAGAGGAATGGATTAATCGTGTTAATCCGATTATTCGAGGAAAAGTCAATTATTATGTAACCATCATCAAAGCAATAAAGGCTAATGAAGAACATGGACAGGAAAGTAACTGCAAAACACGGTGGATGAGAGGGATACTACTGAGTATGGATGGATACATAAGAAGAAGGTTACGGGTAGCATTTATTCACAAACATCCTAATCAAAGAAAAGGATGGAAAATGAATAGTAAATGGAATAATGCATTCTTCCTAAGTATTAAACTAATTCCTTCTTACTGGCTCTATCTAAACAAAGCATATGGATATACCAAGGAACAATATTTGACCGACATGACTAGAAAAGCCAAAAGGAATTTAAAGAACAAAATTAGTCGA
>NZ_JARSMD010000046.1:0-80042 GCF_035811335.1 Schinkia azotoformans | reverse complement strand
AAAGCTAGTGTTCCCGACCCTATGTCCCACAGAGAGATGGAGTGTAAATTTATGGTAAAATACAAGTTGTACAGTTGTAGATAAAGGGGGAGGAACAACATGTTAAATAAAGAAAATACGGTTTTTGTGCTAGTAGATGTGCAAGGGAAGTTATCGAAAATTGTGCAGGATAGTGAAAAGATGATCGCCAATCTAAAGAACTTAATTCAAGGGCTACGTTTACTTGATGTTGCGATTGTTTGGCTTGAGCAGTATCCTGAAGGTTTGGGTCCAACGAATCAGGAATTAACGGCCCATTTAGCTGGGATGGAACCTATCAGAAAAATCACATTCAGCGCCTGCAAAAATCCCGACTTTATGGAGGCCATCGAAAAGACCGGACGTAAACAAATACTGATCGCGGGCATTGAAACACATATTTGCGTGTATCAAACAGCTACTGGGTTAAAGGATTTAGGTTATGAGGTGGAGGTTGTTGCTGATGCAGTATCTTCGCGCGCCTCGTTAAATAAAGAGATCGGGCTTGAAAAAATGAAGTCTGCGGGAATTCAGTGGACTAGTGTGGAAATGGCATTGTATGAGCTAATGGAAACAGCAGAAGGGGAGCAGTTTAAGCGAATTTTGAAGTTGCTGAAATAGCAAATACACTTGATTTTATCAAGAACCAATGCATCATTTTACTGGTTTGATTATGGATAATAGGTGATTATCCATAATCAAACCGTCACTTATCTTCGTTTATGGATATCAAGGATTTATCCTCACCAAACCGTAGTCAACACACATTTGATAATAGATAATGCGGATTTATCCTCACCAAACCAGAGTCAACACACATTTGATAATAGATAACGCGGATTTATCCTCACCAAACAGGGGTCTGCGCCTATTTGGTTATAGATAATGCTGGATTATCCTTACCAAACCGAGTTCTGCTCCCATTTGATAGCAGATAACAGTCATTTATTAACCGTTATACACTTTCAACTCTGGGTACTTTTGCACATAATCCAGAAACCGCTTGGTCGCAGGCGACACGTGTTTCATCGAGTTCACGGCTATACCAAGTGAGCGGTATTTTGGCTCCTTGAGCCCGATCAACCTAATTTTTCGCTGTTGTCCCCGCAGAACTAGTTCGGGAAGTATACTGATGCCGAGCCCTTTTTCAACCATTGCCATGATTGCATAATCATCTGCCACCGTATATTTTATCTTAGGTTTAAAGGGAGTGCCTTCAATCACCCTGTTGATATCATCATCTCCACCTTTTCTTTGCATAATAAAAGGTTCTTCCATTATATCAGCCAAACTAAGAATAGACTTAGTGCTTAATGGATGATCAATAGGCAATAAAACCAGCATTTGGTCTTTTGCCAACGGTAGCACATCAAACGTATCCCTCGTTGGAAGTGAAAGGAAGCCGCAATCAATCTTTCCGTCTGCAATCCAATCCTCAATTTCTCGATAATCACCTTCGATAAAGTTAACTGAAATATTCGGATAATCATGCTGAAAATCCTTGATGATTCCGGGTAACCAGTTAACGGAAACACTTGTAAAGGTTCCGATATGAATGGTCCCTAATTCAATCCCATGAATCGCGGCAACCTGCTGTTCTAGATGTTCATGCCATTTTAAAATTTCCGATACTGTTTTTAAAATCATTTCTCCGTTTTCCGTTAATTTTACGCCGGACCGATTTCGTGAGAGTAATAAAAACCCGACATCATCCTCAAGACTATTAATCAGATGGCTCACCCCTGATTGGGTGAATCCCAGTGCTTCCGCTGCTTTCGTTAGACTTCCAAGCTCGACCACCTTTTTAAAAACCTTGTACTTATTAATGCTCAAACCAAGGTCACCCCCGTTTCATGATAATACATTAGTTTTACTCATGTTAACTATAAGAAACATTTGTTTTACTTGTTTTATAGCTCTTAGTATAATGGTTTTGTTCTATAAAATGGAGGGGGAAATTGAAAGTGACACAGCTAAGGGCAGATGTATTGCTATTATTGGCAACGGTAGGTTGGGGGGCGTCCTATCTTTTAATGAAAATGGGTCTTGATGCAGTAGGAGAGTTTACCTTAATTGCGTTAAGGTTCGGCATCGCATTTCTAATCGCTGCGGCTGTTTTTTCAAAAAGATTGCGACACACTAATTTTAAAACAATCAAATATGCGCTACTTTTGGGTTTTCTTTTATTTCTTGTATTTGTCACGGTCACATACGGCTTGAACACAACGACAACAACGAACGCAGGATTTTTAGTTAGCCTAACGGTCATATTTGTCCCGTTGTTTTCCATTTTTATATTCAAAAAGAAACTCGAGCTGAGATTACTACTTAGCATTTTGATTGCTCTAACCGGAATTGCACTTCTGACCATCCACCCTCCGTTTAAAATTATGACCGGAGATTTATTATGTATCGGGACCGCTTTGTTTTATGCCCTACATATCACTGTGGCAGGCGTTGCGGCAAAGGAAGTTGATACGCTAAATGTCGGCATTCTACAATTAGGGTTTGCTAGCCTATATGGTTTAGTATTTTCCTTTATTTTTGAAACACCTACATTCCCGTCGACACTTAAGGGTTGGTTTGCTGTTCTTACCCTTGCCATCGTTTGTAGTGGATTTGGGTTTATCATCCAAATTGTTGCCCAGAAGTACACATCACCAACACGGACCGGATTAATTTTCTCGTTAGAGCCAGTTTTTGCAGCTATATTTGGGTACGTTTTTGCCCATGAAATCATGTCTATTAATGGATATATTGGTGCATTTTTAGTTTTTCTCAGCGTGATCATCTCAAGTGTTAAATCGACTAAAAACCAAGTAGTGGCGGAAGAGAGGGTTATTTAATAATTGGGCCAGAGTTCCCGACCCCATGTCCCATCCCACCCGCCAATTGAGCCGGAGAACCCGACCCTAAGTCCCACATAATTTCTTTACTGATATTCCAAACTAAGCAGAAATACAAAGAAGGGATATCAAAATGAAAAAAATCTTTGTGGTTGGGTTGATATTGTTAAGTTACATCTTCATATATACGGATCATGCAAATGCTGCCGGCAATAATCCCGGGAATCTTTATTATGTAAAATCTGGTGATTCATTAGAAGAAATCGCAGTCAAATTTGATACAACGGTTGGAGATATAAAAGCGACTAATGGTTTGCAAACAAATTTATTATTTATAGGCCAAAAACTAAAAGTTCCTGCCAACTACGAAGTTGTGGCAGGGGATTCATTGCAGAAAATTGCAATAGCATTTAATACTACAGTTGAAACGATAAAAATAACCAATGGGCTTTCATCAGATGCATTAACTGTTGGGCAAAAAATGAAGATCTCGCCAAAAAGAATGTCTATAGAGGGGCAGCACATTTTGATGACGCGGGAGGAATTCAAGGAATGGCTGCTAAATCATAAGTTCAGCAGAAAAGTTAATCTAATCCAGCAACATCATACATGGTCCCCATCCTACAAGCACTTTAAAGGTGGCAACCATTTTTCGTTGTTAAAAGGGATGGAAAATTATCATAGACAAACGATGAAATGGAACAATATTGCGCAAAACATCACGACCTTTCCTGATGGAAAAATAGCGGTTTCCAGACCATTCAACGTTGCTCCTGAAGGGACTATAGGGTGGGGGGCGAACCATGCTGGGATCATGATTGAACACGTTGGGAACTTTGACCAAGGTTTTGATGTGATGACAAAGGAGCAAAAGGAAACCATCGTGTACATTACAGCCCTGCTGTGCATTAAGTTTGGGTTAACTCCATCGGTTGATACAATTACTTACCATCGTTGGTGGGATTTGCGAACAGGGAATAGGGTACTGGATAACAGTCAAGGGGCTGCTGTTAAAACATGTCCGGGGACTGCCTTTTTTGGTGGAAATACAACAAAGAGTGCAACCCAATATTTTTATCCGTTAGTGTCAAATAAAATGAATGAAATATGGAAACAGCAATAATACGAAAAAAGGGGTAGCCAATGGAATTAATCGCGTATTGGACTGCCTCTTTTTTCAATCTAATATTATAATGGTAAATTTTATGAATATGGTGAATTTTCTTTTATATAGAAAAATGAAACTTTTTTGGTTATTCTAGAATAATAAATGTATAAATTTGAAAGGTGGATAGATGTGTGAAAAAACAACATGAAAAAGAAAAACTACAACGGGGGTTAGATAATAGACACATCCAGCTCATAGCACTTGGCGGTGCAATAGGTGTGGGGCTTTTCTATGGCTCAAGTTCTACAATTCAAACGGCAGGTCCATCAATTTTAATTTCCTATTTAGTCGGAGGCCTTGTCATATTTACAATTATGAGAGCGTTGGGCGAAATGGCTGTTGATGAGCCAGTTTCCGGTTCTTTTAGTTCCTATGCAAACCGTTATTTAGGACCATTTGCGGGTTACCTAACTGGTTGGACATATTGGTTCATGTGGGTCGTTGTTGGAATGGCGGAATTAACCGTTGTCGGTGTTTACGTCAATTACTGGTTCCCGGATATTCCACAATGGGTCAGTGCTTTAGTGGCACTTGTCTTAATTTCTATGATAAACATTGCGAATGTAAAAGCCTTTGGCGAGTTTGAATTTTGGTTTGCGTTGATAAAAGTCGTTGCTATTATCGGTATGATCCTTGTAGGCTTAGGAATTATTCTTTTTGGTATCGGCAATGGTGGTAACCCAATAGGCTTTGACAATCTTTGGGTACATGGTGGCTTTGTTCCTAATGGAGTGTCAGGGATCTTAATGTCTTTAGTGTTAGTTATGTTTTCATTTGGTGGAGTTGAACTTGTTGGGATTACCGCCGGAGAGGCTAAAAACCCGCAGAAATCAATTCCATCAGCCATCAACAATGTTGTCTGGAGAATTCTAATTTTTTATATTGCGGCATTAGGCATTATGATGGTTTTATATCCTTGGAACGAAATAGGGACGAATGGAAGTCCGTTTGTGTTAATTTTTGATAAAATTGGAATCCCCGGGGCAGCCTATATTATTAATTTTGTCGTGTTAACAGCGGCGTTGTCTGCCTTTAATAGTGGTTTATTTAGTACAGGGAGAATGCTTTATAATTTATCTTTACAAAACAATGGACCAAAATACTTCGGAAAGCTCAATAGGTATGGTACTCCAAGACGAGGAATCCTATTTTCTTCCTCAATCCTGTTATTAGCTGTATTTTTAAATTATATTGTTCCTGAAAAAGTATTTATTTATATTTCATCTGTAGCAACTGTTGCTGTAATAACAAGCTGGACGATTATTTTGATTACGCAATTAAAGTTCAGACAGTCAAAAACAAAGGATGAAGTTAATAAATTAGCATTTAAAATGCCACTCCATCCAATATCAACCTATTCGGCACTAGCATTTTTGGCACTTGTAATTGTTTTGATGGCCTTTATTGAAGGAATGCGAATAGCCTTGGTTGTCGCACCAATTTGGTTTTTGATTCTTTATGTAGGATATAGAATGAAGAAGAAAAATTCGGTTGAAAGTTCTAGTGAAAACGAAAACGTTGGATAGAAAAGGAAAAAGGCGGAAGTCCATATTTTGGGACTCCGCCTTTGTTATTACTTCTCTTTAAGAGGTTCGTTTTCCTCGCCCATTTCCATTGCATAAGCAAGCTTTCCAGGAGCGCCGCCTCTGTTTTTGTTTTCTTCCAGTATGGACTTAAGAAGGATACGATGTACGAAATACTCCCCGGCTGTAATAATGACCGCTGAAATGATACTGCCCCAAGCGATCTGCAAATAGCTGTTCAAAAGTACACTTCCAAATGCCCAAACAATCGAATAAGAAAGGAGAAAATCAGCAATAATAGCATTCATATTTCCAATCCGCGGCAGTAAAATTCGATCTCCTAAAGAATAGGAAACTACAGTTGTCAGCAGACTAAACGATATAATATCCGTCCATGTCGCATCAAAAAATAGATCAAGGGCCACTGCATAGGCCACTATACAAGTCACAAATTTAATAAGAAAAACCATAACAATTTTATACCTCCTTTTGCCTTTATTTTTTCCTTAATAAAAAAAATTCATTCACAGTTCATTGCGAAGTAGTATGAATATATAGTTGAAACCTCTACCCTTTTTAAGACGTAAGAACAGTATAAAGATTTTGTATGGAAGCAGATAAATAAAAAAGGTGTGATTACGATCGTAGACATTATTTTTTGGATTATTATTATTGCCTGTTTCATCCTGAGTTTTGTAGGACTTGTCTATCCCATCATTCCAGCAGTTGTAATGATATGGGGTGGTGTAGTATTATATCATTTTGGAATTAATCCAAATGAACTTTCTTGGATTTCATGGACGTTGTTTGTGATCTTAACGATTTTATTATTTTTAGCCGATTATCTAGCGAATCTTCATTTTGTCGATAAAGCTGGGGGAACAAAATGGGGAATGAGAGCGGCAGCGATAGGGTTAATAGCCGGCAGTTTTGTGATTCCACCTTTTGGAGTCATCATCGTGCCATTCGCAATGGTTTTAATCTCTGAAATTATCCAAAAGAAAACCTTCCAGGAATCAATAAAAGTAGCATTTGCCACCTTAATAGCTTTTTTAAGCGGAACGTTTGCAAAAGGAATTATACAGCTTATCATGATTATTGTATTTTCATTTGATGTATTAGTTTAGGAAAGAATAATAATGTTAGTGGGGGAATAAAGTAATTCGTTTTGAACAACAATTTATATAGAAACCAGAAGATGGAGTAATTTTGAAAATAACTACTTTGCAGTTATGGAAAAAAGTGGAGCTTAAAGAGGTGTCCGAATGAAGCTGGAAGTAAGTGAGGATGCAGCAAAATGGTTTGCATCTGAAATGGATTTAAAACCGGGGGATTTTGTTCGTTTTGTTGTAAAAATTTATGGGGGTATTCCAACAGCACACCCATCCTACTATCTTGGGATCTCTATTGGAAAAGAAAGGGATATCACGATTAAAACTGAGGTAGAAGGGATTACGTTTTATTTTACTAATGAGGATTCATGGTTTCTGGAACAGTATAATTTAAAAATCATAGAGAAAAATGGTGAGGTGGAATACATTTTCACCTGAAACAAAATGCTCCTACTCTTAATCAAGATTTGATTATAGTAGGAGCATTATTTATGATTGAGAACTTAAATCGCCCAATCCCCGTTACGGAAAATTGGAACAACGGTGCCATCTTGTTTAATGCCGTCAATATTCATTTCCTTTGAACCAATCATGAAGTCTACGTGGACTGTAGACGTGTTCACCCCATGTTTTAATAATTCTTCTTGGCTCATTTCAGTACCACCTTTTATGTTGGTAGGGTAGGCGGAACCAATTGCCAAATGATTCGAAGCATTTTCATCAAATAGTGTATTAAAGAATGTAATCCCTGATTGTGAAATTGGCGATGGATCTGGGACAAGTGCAACTTCCCCTAAGCCCGTACCTCCTTCATTGTCAAAGACCAACTTTTTAATCGTTTCATCGCCTTTTTCCGCAGAAATGTCGACAATCTTGCCGTCTTTGAATTGAACTTCGATTCCTTCAATCAATGTTCCAGCATAGCTGAGTGGCTTCGTGCTTCGTACGACACCGTCCATACGATGTGTATCTGGTGCAGAAAACACTTCCTCAGTTGGCATATTGGCGATAAATTCTACTCCTTTTGGATCATTGCTTCCTGCACTTGCCCAAATATGGTTTTTAGGTAAGCCTAAAGTCAAATCAGTACCAGGTGCAGTGTAGTGAAGAGCATCAAACTGGATTTCATTTAATTTTGTCGCTTTTTCTTCCAATGTCTTTTTATGGGCATCCCATGCAGCAATTGGGTCATCCTCATAGACACGGCAAGTTTTAAAAATTTGATCCCATAAAGCATCTACTTGTTCTTCGGATGTAGCAAGCTCAGGGAATACTTTAGCAGCCCAACCAGCACCGGCAGCCGCCGCAACTGTCCATTTCAAATCATTATTTTGTGTTGCTTTTCGTTGTACATGGAACGCTTTGCCAAATACAGATTGGTAAGCAGCCACTTTTGCAGGATCAATTTCATTTAGTAGGCCAGGGTCACTTGAAATAATCGAAAGTCGGCAAACGCGATGATTCAATACATGGTCTTCCGATTCCTCAATTTCATATTGCGGAATGTTTGTTAACACTTCTGTAGGTTGGTGAAGATAATGCAATTTCGTAATTTCATCATCGGACCATTTCACAATCACTTTTTCAGCACCTAAGGCATAAGCTTCTTTCGTAACATGACGTGCTAAGGGCGCTTGATCTACTGTAATGGTCATCTTTACCCAATCACCTGGCTGCACATTTAATCCTTTTGCTACTAGAAGTTTTGCGTATTTGTGTAGATTTTCTTCAAAGTTCGGTAACATCATCAATTCCTCCCATATTGTTTCTGCTTCCAATATTATCATATTGAACCAAATTTAATAAAATTTGACCCCCTCCAATTTAGTTATTATGTTCTTTTAAAATAAGTCTATTCCAAAAAAGCATAGCATTTGCAAACAAAATGAATTATTAAATATAATAAAATAGAATAGAAAATAATGGAGGGATATAAAATGTTCAAGAGTGGTGCTGTGACAATAGAAGTAGAAGATTTAAATAAGGCGGAACAATTTTACGTGGAAACACTTGGATTAAAGGTGCAATTCAAAATAGAAGGGCATCTTGTGCAGGTTGAAGCACCAGGTTTGGCAATTGGACTAGTGCAGCCCCGCGCGGGACAAGAATCTCATTCAGGAAAATCAGGAAGCATTCATATTGCATTGGAAGTACAAGAACTAGATTCAGCTGTAAAATTGTTAGAATCCCGTGGGGTTGAATTCCAACCTATCATGGAAGAAGGAGCAACTAAAATTGCCTACTTCAGTGATCCCGAAGGAAATCCTCTTTACTTAATAGAGTTAAAACACTAATGCAATAAAAAAATAA
The DNA here is from genome assembly GCF_035811335.1 of Schinkia azotoformans. Lineage (NCBI taxonomy): Bacteria > Bacillati > Bacillota > Bacilli > Caryophanales > Bacillaceae > Schinkia > Schinkia azotoformans. The sequence continues at coordinate 71,065 of NZ_JARSMD010000046.1, read as the reverse complement.
GCAGAGGAGAACCCTCTGCTTATGTCCTGTATTTTAAAAAATTTACAGCCAACCCGGATCAATTGCGGGATTATCTGCCAGTTCAAAGGCTGCATTCGTAATCGCTTGTGCTAACGTTTCCCCGGTACCACATACTCCGTTAAAGCAAACATTTTTTTCATCTTTTGCAGTATATGTATATCCGAACTTTTCTAGTTTTTCAACGATTCGCATTGCATGGTCAAGCTCTTGTTCCGGCTGGAATTCAGATTCATGTATGTAAGTACCATTTTCATGATCATACCAACGATCCCATCTATTGAGCTTCCAACCAAGGATTCTACGCGCAATTATATCGATTTTATTATTCATTAAATAAACTCCTTTTACCCCATTTTAGCCTATTTTAAAACATCATTGAGAAAGTGTAAAATATAAAAACTTGATAAATTATATTTATTTTTTTACCTTTGCCATATTCATATTTCCCAGTATTTTTTAATGATAAATCTCCCAATCGGTTATACTACAACTAATTATTGATTGCAGGAGGATAAACGTGAGCGAAAAAGAGAATGTATTATCCATATTTGCATTAGGCGGCATGAATGAAATTGGGAAAAATATGTATATCATTGAAAATGCCAACGATATTATCGTCATTGATTGTGGCAATAAATTTCCGGATGAAAGTTTATTGGGGATCGATTTAATTATTCCGGATATGTCTTATTTGGAAGAAAACAAAGAAAAGGTAAAGGCATTGATTGTTACGCACGGTCATGAAGACCATATTGGCGGGGTACCGTATTTTTTAAAGAAATTGAAAGTACCTGTTTATGCAACCCGTTTTACATTGGGGTTAATTGAACTAAAGCTAGAAGAGCATCAACTTCTAAGAGAGGCTGAACTAAAGGAAATTAACAGCAACTCAACTTTATCATTTAGTGACATCCGTGTTAGCTTTTTTAAAGTAAACCACAGTATACCTGATTGTCTCGGGATTGTTTTTGATACACCAGAAGGAAAAATCGTCCATACTGGCGATTTTAAGTTTGACTTAACACCTGCCAATAACGAATATTCAGAAATTCATAAAATGGCGGATATTGGTAGAGATGGCGTGTTGTTGCTATTATCGGAAAGTACGAATGCAGAACGTCCAGGATTAACGCCATCTGAAAGAATAGTTGGAGATCATGTATTGGAAGCGTTTTTAAAAGCAGAAGGAAAAGTAGTTCTCTCAACCTTTGCGTCCAATATTAATCGAGTCCAACAAGTCGTAGAAGCATGTAAGATTACAAACCGAAAGCTTGCGCTGCTTGGACGAAGTATGGTGAATGTCGTTCAAGTTGCAATCGAACGGGGCTATTTAGATGTACCCGAAGGGATGATCATTGAGCCTAATTTAATCAATACAATGATGCCAGAACGGGTTGCGATTCTTTGTACGGGTAGTCAGGGTGAACCCCTTGCGGCACTGGCCCGCCTTTCCACTGGCGACTATAGAGGTGCTGAGATTTCATCTGGTGACACGGTGATTTTAGCGGCTGGACCAATTCCAGGAAATGAACGCAGTGTCACAAAGATCATCGACAACCTGTTTGCCCTCGGTGCAAAAGTGATATATGGATCGGGAAGTACAACGGGTATGCACGTTTCCGGACACGGCTATCAAGAGGATTTGAAACTAATGCTAACTTTGATGAAGCCCAAATATTTTATACCAGTTCATGGCGAGTACCGCATGCTGCACCTTCACCGACAGCTTGCCGAATCTGTTGGGGTAGAGGATCATCATACTTTTATTATGACTAATGGTGATGTCGTTGATATAGAAGGTTCTGTTGCCAGACAGACCCGAAAAATTGACGCTGGGGATACTTACGTTGATGGAATTGGCGTCGGTGATGTAGGGGAGATTGTGTTGCGTGATCGAAAGCAGCTCGCTGAAGACGGTATGCTCGTTATTGTACTGACGATGAATAAACGGGATAAAAAATTAGTCTCTGACCCGGATACCATTTCTCGTGGATTTGTGTTTGTGAAAGACTCTGAGCAACTTTTGAAGGACATTAACAAGCTTATAATTAAAACAGTTGACGATATAGATGTGACAAGTAGAAAGCAATGGAGTGAAATTAAACAAAATATCAGAAAATCAGTGGGCCAATATGTATTCAAAGAAACAAAACGAAAGCCGATGATTCTTCCGATTATTATAGAAATTTAAAAGACACGTCCTTCAGTTAAGGAATAGATTTTAAACAAAAGGTAAAAAATATTTATAGTTAGTTAATGAATCGTAGGGAAGGTGGAGGCTGATATGGCTTATCGAAAGGAAAGAGTGATAATTGCCTCTGCATATGCATTAAGTGTATTTTTATTGTTAAATTTTGTTCCGAAAAATAAGGTTCGTTACGCAATAGTGCCTTTTCTTTTTAAACAGGTCATAACTTGGATATTTGGTTTACTTGTCGCCGAAAAGAAACTAATTCAATATCCATATCGCCCCTTTTTCAGAAAAGCATATAAAGGAAGTTTTTGTTTTGAATATTTTTTTTATCCAACATTAAGCATTCTGTATAACCTCTATTACCCTGAGAGAAGAAATATTTGGATTAAAATGTTGTACTGTATTATTCATACTTCATTTGTAGTGGGCAATGAAGTATTGATTGTTAAATACACTAAGATAATTCGATACAAGAAATGGAAATGGTATTGGAGTTTTATTACTATTTGTATTTCCAATTATATTTCACATGTTTTTTTTAGGTGGTTTTTTAATAAAAAAATCCATGAATATTTTTGAAAAAAAAACGACTTAGAGGATTTGGCTTGTCTCTAAGTCGTTTTTTAATTAGCGAGATTTGGTAGGTGTACCAAAAATCGGTGGCCCAACACGCAAAAGGATTTCCAACCAATTTGTATCGGGTGCAAGTTGGTTTAAAACAGTAATCAGAATTCCCGTTCCTCGGAGCAGAAACATATATTTTGCTTGTAGTTGAATCGGGCTGTTTTTTATAAAATATTTCATTCCGGCAACAAACTGCTTTAATTCTGGTGAATCCTGTTGTCCATCTCTACCATCTAAACGATCAAGCACCAAGGAAATCATCGGTATAAGTTCTTTATAGTTTGTTTCTGGTGGTAAAAAACCAAGATCCTCGAATGCTGAAAGGATGCCATTAATGTCACATAACATTATACTTTGGAACAATCTGCGGATTGTCTTAACATCATCTGTTGTCAGTTCATCAATCATTCCAAAATCTAAGAAACAAAGCCGATGATCTCGAAGTATGAGCAGGTTCCCAGGATGTGGATCGACATGAATAAATCCAAAGACAAGAAGTTGTTTGAAATAAGCATCAAGCAGTGTTTCCCCAATTGCTGTCCGATCGACCTGCCATTTTGATAATATTTCATGATCTGTTAAGCGGGCACCTTCAATAAATTCCATAACCAATATCCGTTTTGTAGATAATTCCTTATACACGTTTGGGATTTTGACATTCGGATTATCAGTGAACATCTCGCTAAACCGTTCCATATGGGATAGTTCTTGGTGGCAATCAAGTTCCCTATGAATTGTTTCTGTGAACTCTCGATGCATATCAACGAAATTCATTTTTCGTCTGAGCGCCGGTATCCGGTTTATGACCTTGGCTGCAAGGCCAATTGTATTTAAATCAATGTGAGCAAACCGTTCCATTTTTGGTTTAATAACTTTAACAGCCACCACAGTTTCATCGGACAAGGTTGCTTTATGAACTTGTGCAAGTGAAGCAGCTGCAATCGGTTCTTCATTGAATGTCTTAAACACGGTATAGATATTACCGTTCAGTTCTTTTTCTAGTAAAGGCTTTACGGCCGAAAAGGTGGCAGCAGGCAAGGCGTCATGAAGATCGGTAAGTTCCTCTGTAAACGCATGGGGTAATATGTCACCACGCATACTCAAAAATTGGCCAATTTTCACGATAATACTTTCCAATTTGAAAGCAGTCCAACGTGCCCGCTTACCGGCATTTGAATATATTCTATTTAAAGCTGCTGCTCGTTCCTCACCTTCAAGCCGCTTATCGATTTGGCAAACCTTCCAATAATCCAAAACTAATGAAACAACTAAACGGATTATTAGAATTCGTCTGATTATTGTTAATCTCATAGTGGGCGAACCTCCAATCCCGATCTACGATCTATTTAAGTCCACTATAAATAATACTATTGAAAAAATTTTATTACAATTATTTAAATTAACAGTGGAGATTGTGCCTTCATGGGCCCGGGAATTCATTGAATAGGATGGTATATGCTAGGAATTGTACCTTATTTGAGCTGCTGATTCACGTAATAGGGCAGAATAATGCTGGAATTATATATTAATAGAGTCACTGAAGAATTGGATCAGGTAAATTTAATTAAGCAAAGGTTTTATCCTCATCAAATCGCGCATGTCCCCCATTTGATGGTAAATAACTAGAATTTATCCTCATCAAATCTCACTCTGCCCCCATTTGATAGTAAATAACCAAGATTTATCCTCATCAAATCGCGCATGTCCCCCATTTGATGGTAGATAACCAAAATTTATCCTCATCAAACCATACTCAGCCACTATTTGATTGCAGATTAGTTAATTTACCTCAGCCAAACTGACTAAACATCCCTCATTCCAATATTTTTTGCTTCAACACTTCCGTTTTTTACATTACAATCAAATGGTATGTATAAACAAATTACATAGAGTTTGATAATTTTTATCAGAAAGGGGAAACAAATGAAAAAAATTCTTGTATTCGCTGTTCTTTTATTAAATTTTTTCATAATTAGCAAAAGCGTCTCGGCTGCACCTACTATTCAAGTGATTATTAATGGGACAGATCAAAGCTACGACCAACCACCTATTATTGAGAATAACCGGACGTTAGTTCCTTTGAGAGGGGTGTTTGAATCATTAGGGGCTACGGTCCAATGGAATCCAGAAAAACGGGAAATCACTGCGATAAAAAACGCCAAAACCATATGGCTGAAAATTGGTTCAAAAACGACGAAAGTAAATGGAGCAGTGAATGAAATTGATGTTCCGGCTGCCATAATAAATGGGCGGACGATGGTGCCACTTCGCTTTGTAGGTGAGGCATTAGGGGCAAATGTGAAATGGTTTGCAGATAAGAGAATTGTTCAGATAACTACAGACCAATCCCAACAAGAAGTTTTACCGCAGTTCAAACAACTTCAAAGTGATGATCCTGTCGCAACTATGAAAACAACTAAAGGGGATATCAAAATCAAACTATTCCCTGCCCAGGCGCCCAAAGCAGTGGAGAACTTTTTAACCCACAGCAAAAATGGCTATTATAATGGATTAACATTTCATCGCGTTATCGAAGATTTCATGATTCAAGGTGGGGACCCGAACGGCAATAGCACGGGTGGTACGAGTATTTGGGGTGAACCATTTCCAGATGAATTTTCACCTGAGTTGGCCCATTTCCGGGGAGCGCTATCTATGGCTAACAGTGGTCCAAATACGAACGGAAGCCAGTTTTTCATTGTACAAGCTGATTCAATCGATGACAGTTTAATAAGTGAAATGGAGCAAGCTGGATTTAATCCTGATGTTATTGAAAAATATAAAGCTGTTGGTGGTACACCATGGCTGGATAATAATTATACTGTTTTTGGTCAGGTAATCGAAGGGATGGAGATTGTTGACCAAATTGCTGCTGTTGAAAAAAATGAAAGAGATATGCCTCTGACTCCAATTTTAATCAAGGAAATAATAGTTAAAGAATGAGTCCATTGCAAATCCATATGAACTAGCACCGCATACCTTTATAACCATAATAATATTATGTAAACTGAAATAAAAAATTCAGAACCCAAAATAACAGCCTGCCTCCAACTTTAATAGTTTTCAAAGTTGTTGGGCAGGCATTATTTTTATCCTAGATTCTACTTAAAACGGATACACTCGATCTTTAGTTTAAATGGACACCCATTTCGTTACCGTATATTCTTCAACAACCCATGGGTGACCCAATCGCCCTAAACCGCTCGCTTTAAAGGACCAATCATTATATGAATCAAAAGAAGCAAGAACCATGCCTTGCTTCCAGTATATTTCATATTTGCTGTTTCACTTTCCTGAATTCTCTTGGAGTCATACCGGTATATTCTTTAAAAAGTAAAGTATAGTAGCTTTGATTACAAAACTTAAAAAGGAGGGCAATGTCCGAGATTGTGGTATTAGTATGAACCAAAAAGTATTTAGATTCTTCCAAACGTTTATTATTTATAAAGTCTGTAATGGAGCTGCCCACTTCTTTTTTGAAGCGGAATGATAAATAGTTTGGATGGACGTAGACATTGTGTGAAATGGTATCAAGCGTTAACTCATTTAATATATTGTCATAGATATATGTAATTGCAAGTTTTACAGGAGGACTGTAATTGTTAGTATGCTTTTGTTCCTCTAAGGTTTGTAAAAAGTGGTAAAGCATAGCGTATTCAAATTGTTCTAACGCTTCAATGTCTTGAAGTTTTTCAATTTCGATAATGTTGGCATCACTTACTTCAAAGGCAACCTCCGGATAGACGCCGCCTTTAATTATTGCTCTAGTAAAAAGGGTACATAAGGCAATTAGCGCATTTTTTCGCGACCGGACCGGATGTGTTGCTAAAATCGCACGATCCAGCTGATTAATTTTTTTCAGCGTTTCTTCCGCCTTTTTCTGATTTGCAAGACTAACTGCATCTAACAGCTGCTGTTCGAGTTCATAGGGTGGATGGACATAATTATCTTGCCTGTTTTGAATCCGGCTTTCTAAAAATTTTTTAATAACAGATGAATTCATTGTAGTTTTCATAAATTTTCCACATCCACATTAAAAAATTAATACTTTTATTAATATTTTAATATAAGTATGCCATTTTTAACACTAATATTTTACTTGTAAAGCAAATATTACAAATTAGTTAGGGGGCCTTTCAATGAAGAAGAAAAAATTTTTATCGATGTTGTTAGCGCTTTCGGTATTTGTATTTCTTTTAACAGGTTGTAATTCTAATAACAAAACAACAACGCAGAATGAACAAGAAGGAGCAGACACCCCAGAGACCACCGAAAAAGTAGTATTAAAATTTGCTGCACAAAATGATAATACCCCGGCTACACAAGCAGCAATCGATGCATTTAATGGAAGTCAAGACAAGTATGAGGTTAAATGGGTTGAGATGACAAATGATTCCGCTCAAATGCATGATCAATTATTAACATCATTATCAAGTGGTTCTGATGAATATGATATTTTATCGATGGACGTCGTTTGGGCCGGTGAGTTCGCAGGAGCCGGTTTCATTACACCAATTGATGCTTATATGTCAGATGCAGGTCTAACAAAGGAACAATATAATAGCGGCTCAATGGCATCCGGTAATTTTAAAGGAAAGCAATATACACTTCCTTTCTTCCCAGACCTCGGATTATTATATTTCCGTTCTGATATCGTTAGTAATGAGGATGCTGCAAAATTAATTAGTGGTGACTATACTTATGCTGATTTAGCAGCTATGTCTGAAAAATATGCTGGTCAAGCTGGTACTAAATATGGCTTCCTATACCAATCCAAGCAATATGAAGGCTTAACTGTAAACGTAACAGAATACACGAAGTCATTTGCTGATATTAAAGGCGGCTTGGAGCAAATGTATGTTTTCACAACTGCCAGTTATAGTCCAAAAGACATTTTAAACTATATGGAAGGTGAAACACATACAAACTTTGAACAGGGAAATGCGGTATTTGCTCGCAACTGGCCATATCAATTTGGTCGAATTAAGGGTCAAGAGGATGGCGTTACGGTAAAAGTAGACCAAGTTGGCATTGCACCACTTCCAAATGGTGGCTCTGTTGGCGGTTGGTTACTTGGTATTAACAAAAACTCTAAAAACGCTGAAGGGGCATGGGAGTTTATTCAGTTTTTAGCAGGTCCTGAAGGACAAAAAATAATGTCTATTCAAGGCGGTTATTTACCAGGATTCAATGCATTATTAGAGGACCAAGAAGTAATTGCCGGAAATGACATGCTTTCTTATGAAGGCTTCAAAAACGCACTTTCTAATACGATTGCAAGACCAGTATCACCTGAATACTCAAAGGTATCCGATACAATTCAAATCGAAGCACATAAATATTTAAGTTCCGGTGAAGGCTTAGATGCAGCGGTTGAAGCCATTCAAGCAGCAATTGCGCAATAAATTCCATTATCGTAAATGAATAGGGCTGACCAAAAGGGCAGCCCTTTTTACGTAATAGTCAATACGATGATCACCGATAGAAATGAGGTGGAATCTAATGAAAAGGCTAAGGTTTAAAGAATTCCTCTTTATTGTACCAGTAATCCTATTGATCGCTGTATTTTCCTTATGGCCGGTTATTCAATCCTTCACTTACACTTTTTTTGATTACCGCCTGAATGACCAGACAAAAGCAGGGCTTTATTTAAGCGAGCAATTTAATTTTGAATTATATGATGAAACACAAATGTATTTAAAAATGTTTTTAAATGAAGATAAAAAGTTGGTCAATGATCCAAAGATGACCAAGGACATTGATCTGTTGATTACTAAATTGGATGCGGTTGAAACACAGTTTGAGGGTAGGGAAGGTGTTCAAAAAATAAATGATGAGGAAAAAGAGACCTTTCTTACTTTATCAAAGGAAGCAAAAACTGTTATTTCCACTTTAACTGAAAATTATGATACACCAAATAAAGAAAATCTACCTTTAATTGTAGAAGACATTGAAAATAGCATCATTCCATCGAATTTTATTGGATTAGAAGCTTATAAGAAAGCTCTTTCTGATAATAGATTGCAAACGGCTCTCGTAAATACTTTTGTTTTTACGATCGTTTCAGTCTTTTTGGAACTTATTCTTGGTCTTGCCCTAGCCTTAATTATGAATAAGGCGATCATCGGTCAAGGTCTTATCCGGACCACATCCCTGATCCCGTGGGCAATTCCAACTGCCGTAGCAGCGTTAATGTGGAGTTATTTATACGATGGAAGCAGTGGAATCGTGGCCCATCTGTTTGAAATGATGGGCATTGTTGGAGATTCACGAGACTTGCTTCTTTCAGGAAGTGGGGCGATGTTTTCAACCATCATTGCGGACGTTTGGAAAACAACTCCGTATATGGCCCTTCTCCTATTAGCCGGACTGCAAAATATCCCTAAATCTCTTTATGAGGCAGCTTCTATTGATGGCGCAAATCGGGTGCAATCATTTTTTCAAGTAACATTACCACTCTTGAAGCCTTCTATTCTTGTTGCCTTATTATTTAGAACTCTAGATGCCTTCCGTGTGTTTGATTTAATTTACGTTTTAACGGGTGGTGGACCGGGCGGTGCTACCGAAACGCTGTCCATTTATGGATACAAAGCGATGTTTGCTCAAACGAATTTCGGCTATGGTTCCGTCATTGTAATGATCATGTTCGTTTGCGTTGCCCTGATTGCGATTGTTTATGTCAAAATCCTCGGTGCGAATTTAATGGATAAAAGCTAAAGGAGGGGAGTACGATGATTTCATCAAATCGGACGCTTAAAATGACAATTGCTGCCTTGATCATTATGTATATGTTTGCGATGTTCTTCCCGTTTTTATGGATTTTCATAACCTCCTTTAAAACATCGGGAGAAATTTTTGGAACTGGTGCCTTTCGAGTTATTCCTGAAAATCCAACTTTTCAAAACTTCATTAAGGTTGTGACCGAAAAAGGCATTTTTGATGCGATCAAAACAAGTTTAATCGTGGCTACATCGACGACAGTTTACATTGTGCTGGTTGCAACCTTTGCGGCCTATGCAATCTCCAGATTTGAATTTAAAGGAAAAAACATCTTACTAGGGTTAATATTAGCCGTCTCGATGTTTCCGCAAATGATTATTATCGGTCCGGTGTACAATTTATTTTTAGATCTTGGTTTGACAAACAGCTATGCGATTATTTTACCGTACTCCACAATTACATTGCCGATGGCGGTTTGGATCCTTGTAACACATTTCAATCAAATCCCGCTGGCACTTGAAGAATCGGCAAAAATTGATGGTGCTACCCCATTACAAACGCTCTTTAAAATCGTTTTTCCATTGGCAGCACCTGGTGTTTTTACGACAGCGATTATCGTATTTATTGCAGCCTGGAACGAGTTTTTATTGACGATTACGATTAACTCTAATAAGGAATATCATACCGTTCCAGTGGCAATTTCATTTTTGCGGACTCAATTTGAAATTTTGTGGGGAGAGGTTGCTGCTGCAACAACGATTGTGACGATCCCAACACTGATTATTGTTCTTTTCTTCCAAAAACAAATCGTATCTGGTTTAACATCTGGTGGGGTTAAAGAATAACTCGTAGAGGTGGAAAAAATGACTTGGACCCTTTCAAATCATTCATTATCACAAGAAGACCTATTAAACTTAGAAAGTCTATTTGCATTAGGAAACGGGTATTTAGGTGTAAGAGGAAACTTCGAAGAAGGATATTTGGATGGATTGACGTCAATACGAGGCACTTATCAAAATGCTTTTCATGATTTAGTTGAAATTCCTTACGGTGAAAAGCTTTATGGCTTTCCCGATACAGAGCAGAAGCTATTAAATAGTATAGATGCACAAACGGTTCGAATTTTTCTTGGGGAAGAAGAGGAGCCTTTTTCCCTATTTGCTGGCGATATTCTTTCATATGAACGTCTTCTTCATCTTGATCAAGGATTTTCTGAACGAATCATTCATTGGAGATCACCGGCTGGAAAAGAAGTAAGGCTTCACTTTCGCCGCTGCATTTCTTTTACAACACGTGAATTGTTTGCTATTGATATAAAAATCGAACCTATTAATTTCTTTGGAGCAGTCAAAATAGTATCAACAGTAAATGGTGATGTTTCGAATTATGTTGGATTGAATGATCCACGTGTCAGTTCTGATCATGGGAAACGGCTTCGTGTAAGTCAGACTGGAATGAAGGATGAAATGATATTTGTCCTCGCTGAAACGGTTGCCTCAAAATTAAAAACGGTATGTGTCAGCCAACATTGCATAAAAAATATTGACTACAATTGCGATCTCACCCATGCTGGTTCACATTCTGAATGTACGATGACATTCCAATTAACAAAACCTGTCCAGTTTACAAAATGGAATATTTATGTAGATACATTAAGGCATGAAGGGAATTTAATAGAAAAAGGCATCGAACTTCAGAGGACATTCGAAACAAAAACCTTTGACGATTTATTAGCAATACAAAAACAATATGTAACTAATTTTTGGGAAATGGCCAATATAACAATTGACGGTGATGATGCACTCCAAGAAGGAATCCGCTTTAATCTTTATCAATTGCTTCAATCTGTTGGTAGGGACGAGTATAGCAATATTGCAGCAAAAGGTCTGACAGGTGAGGGCTATGGTGGACATTATTTCTGGGATACTGAAATTTACATGATTCCGGTCTTTTTGCTTACAAAGCCTGAAATGGCGAAAAGGCTATTAATCTATCGTTATAAAAAGCTAGAGGCAGCGAGAAGCAGGGCAAAGGAAATGGGGCATAAGCAGGGGGCCTTATTCCCATGGAGGACCATATCCGGAGCAGAATGCTCAAGCTATTTTCCGTCTGGCAGTGCTCAATATCATATCAGTGGGGATATCGCCTATAGCTATATTCAATATTTTTTGGCGACAGGAGATTGGCCATTTTTAAAACAATACGGAGCAGAGATGTTAGTAGAGACAGCCCGGCTCTGGATCGATGTTGGACATTATCATGATGAAAAGTTTAAAATCGATGCCGTAACGGGTCCAGACGAATATACATGTGTCATTAATAATAACTACTATACAAATGCGATCGCGAAGTATAACCTGCTATGGGCCTATAAAGCTTGTAAGCTAATAAAAGACAAGGATTCGGAAGCATTTTTGAAGATATTCAGTCATTTAGCCCTTTCAGATGATGAAATTATAGATTGGAAAAAAGCCGGAGAGGCCATGTATCTCCCATACGATGAAAAATTAAAGATTAACCCGCAGGATGATACTTTTTTACAAAAGGCCGTATGGGACTTTGACAATACACCAACAGAGAACTATCCATTGTTGCTTCATTATCATCCGTTAACACTATACCGCTATCAAGTTTGTAAACAAGCAGATACAGTGTTGGCACATTTTTTACTAGAGGATGAACAGGATTTTGACACAATTAAAAATTCTTACGATTATTATGAGAAAATTACAACCCATGATTCTTCGTTGTCATCCTGTATTTTCAGTATTATGGCTTCGAAAATTGGCTATCACGAAAAAGCCTATGATTATTTTATAGAAACAGCGCGGCTTGATCTAGATAATACGCATGGAAACACAAAAGATGGCCTCCATATGGCCAATATGGGCGGAGCCTGGATGGCGATTGTTTTTGGATTTGCGGGGTTGCGAATTAAAGAAACCGGCCTTTCTTTAGAGCCGATAATTCCGAAGCAATGGCAAAGGCTCACATTTCGATTACAATACCAAAACCGCAAGCTAGAGGTTATTATGGAGCAACACCAGGTCCAGTTAACATTGCTGGATGGTGAAGCTTTATCATTAAAGCTCTGCGGTCAGGAAGTTTTTTTACAAATGGAACAGCCAATTTTTATAAAAAAACAACTTCAAGCCATTATTTTTGATTTGGATGGTGTCATTACCAACACGGCTGAATTTCATTATCAAGCATGGAAACAGCTCGCAGACAAATTAAATATTCCTTTTAATAGAGAATTTAATGAAGAATTAAAAGGAATTTCACGGATGGAATCGTTGGAGAAAATTTTAATTCATGGAAACAGACAAAATGACTTTTCTAATTCTGAAAAAATGATGCTGGCAGCTGAAAAAAATCAGCAGTACATCAAACTGATTGAAGAGTTAACACCGGCCGATATTTTACCTGGCATTAAACAATTAATTAGGGATTGTAAAAAAAATAAGATTATGCTGGCCTTGGCCTCTGCAAGTAAAAATGCAGGTACGGTAATGAAGGCATTGGAGCTTGAAAATGATTTTGATGTGGTTGTTGATGCGAAAACGATTCAAAACGGAAAGCCTGATCCAGAAATCTTTTTAACCGCAGCCAATCTTCTAAACGTTGAAGTATCGAGCTGTATTGGAATTGAAGATGCAGCTGCCGGCATTGAAGCAATAAAAGCAGCAGGCATGTATGCAGTAGGGGTTGGCAAGAAGGAGACCTTTGAAAAAGCCGATTACGTCGTTGAAAAAAACGACGAGCTAGTTTTTGAAGAGATCATAAAACATTACTACGCTAATGCTTAGTCTACTTATAACATGAGGAATGGAGGGATTCCTATGGCAGATATACGCTTAGAGCATATTTACAAGACCTATAACAAAAATGTGACTGTCGTTAAAGATTTTAATTTGCATATAGAGGATAAGGAATTCATCGTTTTTGTAGGGCCCTCAGGCTGTGGTAAATCTACGATTCTAAGAATGATTGCCGGTCTTGAAGAAATAACAGATGGCCATCTTTATATCAATGAAAAGCTTGTGAATGACGTGGCCCCAAAAGAGCGGGACATAGCGATGGTTTTCCAAAACTATGCTTTATATCCTCATATGAATGTCTATGATAATATGGCTTTTGGGTTGAAATTAAGAAAAATAAATAAGGCTGACATTGACCGCCGTGTGAAAGAAGCAGCGGCAATATTAGGTTTAGAGGACTACCTTGACCGAAAACCAAAGGCACTGTCAGGTGGTCAGCGGCAACGGGTTGCCTTAGGGCGGGCGATTGTTCGTGATGCACAAGTATTCTTAATGGATGAACCTCTTTCTAACCTAGACGCAAAGCTTCGTGTTCAGATGCGTTCGGAAATATTAAAGCTCCACCAACGTCTTGGGACTACAACAATTTATGTAACACATGATCAAACAGAAGCGATGACTATGGCAACACGAATTGTTGTTTTAAAAGATGGTTTAATTCAGCAGGTAGGTTCACCGGAGGAAGTTTACAATCGACCAGAAAATATATTTGTTGGCGGTTTTATTGGTTCTCCGGCTATGAATTTTTTTAAAGGGGTACTAAAAGAAAATCGGACTTTCATGATTGGAACCACATCTATTAAAGTGCCGGAAAAAACGATGAAAATGCTTCAGGAAAATGGGTATATTAATAAAGAATTGGTACTAGGGATCAGACCGGAAAATATTAAGGATGACCCCGAATTTTTACAAGCATCACCAGACACTGTAGTAAAAGTAAAAATCGATGTTGTTGAGCTGACAGGGGCGGAAATGATTCTTTATTCAACGATTGAAGGGCAAGATTTGCTTGCTCGGATTAATTCAAAAACAGCGATTCACGGTGGGCAGGAAATCGAACTAGGTTTAGAAATGAATAAAGCCCATTTCTTTGATAAAGAAACAGAGGAGAGAATAGGAAAAGCGCTGGGGCTAGACAAAAAATAAGAAGCAAGGGATGAATCTCTTGCTTCTTTCTTTTTTTCATGATATAGTAATTTTTATCTCCATTTTTCAATAAGATGAATGTTAAACATAAATATCCAATATTATTATACAATGAAATATTATTGAAAGTCAAGTTTATTACATAATCATTTTTTGGGGGGTAAAGTTAAATGAGAAATGAGTGGGAAAAAGAACAAGCGAGAATAAACGAAGTACTTGAAATTATCGATAATAATATCGGAAATATACAAAATAATAGCAGTGGGATTAAAAAAGATATTGTTGAAATCCGTAAAACATTTTGGAATGATGTTACGGTAAATTTTGATGAACCAGATGATTTGGATGAAACCTTTTTTAGTATTAAACAGCAGGCTGAAATGCTGTCCGAACGGGAACGGATGCATTTTAAAATGGACCAACGTCTTAAAAGCCTCGCTAAGCTAAAGCACTCTCCGTATTTTGGCCGCTTTGATTTCCAAGAAGAGGGGGAGATAAATGCCGACCAGATTTATATTGGTACGGCATCTTTAATGGATGAGGCTGAAGAGAATTTCCTTATTTATGATTGGCGGGCACCAATATCAAGCATTTATTATGATTATGCGACAGGTCCGGCAAATTTTGAGACATTGGATGGCACTATTGAAGGTGAAATCCTTTTAAAAAGGCAATTCATAATCCGCAGCGGCAAGCTGAGGGGGATGTTTGATACAGGTGTAACGATTGGTGATGAAGTATTGCAACAGGTATTAAGTGATAACGCCAATAACCAAATGAAAAGCATTGTTGCCACGATTCAAAAAGAGCAAAATCAAATCATTCGGAATGAGCGGAGTAGGCTTTTATTTGTCCAAGGTGTGGCTGGTAGTGGTAAAACATCGGCAGCTTTGCAGCGGATTGCGTATTTACTGTATCGTTTCCGCGGCAGCATCGAATCTGATAATATCATGCTATTTTCACCAAATCCGATGTTCAGTAATTACGTGGCAACGGTGCTGCCAGAGCTTGGTGAGGATAATATGGAGCAGATGACATTCCAAGCCTACTTAGAAGAAAGATTTAAGGATAAATATGATCTTGAAGATACGTTTGCACAAATGGAATATGTGTTAACGGCTCCCAAGGATAAAGCGTATAAGATTAGGATGGAAGGGATTCGTTATAAAGGAAGTAATGAATTTCTAGAACTGATTCATTCCTATGTTCGTTATTTATCAATTGATGGGCTTATTTTTAAAAATATTAATTTTAGAGGCGAAACCATCATTTCCGCTGATGAAATTAAAAGCTTCTTTTATTCTTTAGATTCTTCGATTTCCATCCCTAATCGCATAAGTTTGACAATGGATTGGCTCCTAAAGGAATTATCCAAAAAAGGTCGAAAAGAGCGTAAAAAAGATTGGGTGACTGAAGAAATACAGTTTTTGGATCACGATGAGTATCAGAAAATATATAAACGCCTTCAGAAAAAACAGCTATTTACGGAAAATACGTTTAATGATTTTGACCGGGAACAAAAGGAATTGGCAAAGGTAATTGTAAGCAATCGTTTTAAACCCATTAGACAAGCAATTAAGAGACTTGAATTTATTAATATGGCGGCTATTTTTTTTCAGTTATTTGATCTTTCAACGAGCACTCTTTCAGTTAATAAAAGCCTTTTACCGGCAAATTGGGCTGACATATGTAAACAAACGATTTCAAACACGAAGAAGAAGGCATTATTTTTTGAAGATGCAACCGCTTATCTGTATCTGCAGGATCAAATAGAAGGGCGAAAGCCGAACACTTTGATACGACATTTATTTATTGACGAAGCCCAGGATTATACACCATTTCAATATGCTTTTTTAAAACAGCTGTTTCCAATGTGTCAAATGACGATTCTTGGGGATTTGAACCAAGCTATTTTTTCCGAAGCAATGAATTCACCATCAATTTTTTCGGACCAATTATGTCGGGAAGAAAAAATTGAAACTATTACTCTTACAAAAAGCTATCGTTCTACCCAACAAATTGTTGAATTTACAAAATGGCTTATTGAAGGTGGAAGTGTAATTGAGCCCATCAACCGTTTAGGGAATAAGCCAATCTTTACAAGAGTAGAGAATTATGAAAGGTTATATTGTGAATTAGAAAATTGCATAAAGGGTTTGTGGGAAAGTGGGCATCAAACCATTGCCGTCATTTGTAAAACAGAACAAGAAAGCAAAGAAGTATTTAAGCAGCTAAGCAAGAAGTTGGACGTAAAACGAATCGACAAAGAAACGTATTCATTTGAGCGGGGGGTCCTTGTCGTGCCCGTTTATTTGGCAAAGGGGATTGAGTTTGATGCGGTCATTATTCCGAACTGTTCGGAGGAACATTACGGCAGCCAAAATGAACAAAAACTCCTTTACACCGCCTGCACGAGAGCGATGCATGAACTTTATATATTTTCTGTAGGAGAAATGAGTCGCTTAATAAGCGGGGTACCCAAAGATTTGTTTGAGGTTGAGGGATAGGTGGTGAGCCCGTAGGGTCGGGTACTGCGTCCCAATTGGGCCAGAGAACCCGCCCCTTTGTCCAATATTTTGGGTATACTATTTTTGAGGTGAAGATCATGTATAAACTGTTGACACATAATGATTTGGACGGCGTAAGCTGTGGGATTTTAGCAAAGCTGTCATTTGGTGATGAAGTGAATGTCCGCTATAATTCAAATGCCAGTCTTGATCGCGAAGTTGAATCTTTTTTAATAAGTGAAGATAAGGATACATTTTTGTTGGTTACGGATTTGTCGGTTAATGATCAAAATGAAAAAGGGTTGGAGTTGTTTTACCAAGGAGGCGGTAAAGTACAGCTAATCGATCATCATAAAACAGCGCTCCATTTAAATAAATACAAGTGGGGTTATGTTGCAGTTGAAAATGACGAAGGCAAATTGAATTCAGCCACCTCTTTATTTTATGAATACCTAATTTCAAAAAATCTTTTACAACGCTCGGAAGTACTTCACGAATTTGTTGAACTTGTTCGCCAGTACGATACGTGGGAATGGGAGAAGAATGATAATCAACTAGCGCGAAGGCTTAATGCGCTTTTTTATCTACTGTCTATTGAGGAATTTGAAGAAAAAATGATACACCGATTACATACCAGTGATCATTTCTATTTCGACGATTTTGAAAAGAAAATTTTAGATATGGAAGATGATAAAATTGTCCGTTATATCCGCCGTAAAAGACGAGAGCTCGTTCAAACCGAAATTGGCGGCTATTTTGCCGGAATTGTCTATGCTGAATCCTATCACTCTGAACTTGGAAATGAACTTGCAAAAGACAATCCTCATCTGGACTATATCGCTATTTTAAATATGGGTGGAAAAAAATTAGGGTTTCGAACCATTCATGATCATGTAGATGTATCTGAAGTAGCGAGAAAATTCGGTGGCGGTGGACATGCAAAAGCATCAGGCTGTTCAATAACCGCTGATACTTACAAAAAATTTGTAGAGAATACATTTTCTTTGGAGCCATTACGAGTGGATGCCCGGGAAAATCGTTTTAATTTAAAAGATTCTCCATTAGGTTCCTTATACAAGGATCGGAACGATGATATTTTCTTTATTTATCCTGAAAGTGATATGAATTGGGTGATTGAAAGAAATAAAACTAAAATAAAGCAAACTTTTAACAGCTTTGTTGAGTCGGAAAAATATATCAAAAGAAAACATGAAGCATGGCTTGTTAAAGATGATGATTTTGTATCATTTTTAATGGGAGAAGTAAAGCGGGGAAGGAAAAACTAATAAAGCGTTTTTTTCAATATGGTACAATGTAGAAAATAAAGAGAAAAATTCAATCTTCAAAGTTAAGGGTGGGGTTAGATGAATAAAGAGATCGTAAATGAAAAATTTAAAAATGCGATTGACTCGTGTGAAAGCGGGTATGGAAAATACTTCCTATCAAAGCTATTTGATTTAGATATTTCCTATACTGAGGATACATGTACGGTCGAATTTGATGTAGAAGATTTTATGTACAACCCGATGGAGGTTCTCCACGGTGGGGTAATTGCTTTTGTATTAGATGTTTCAATGGGACATTTATGTAAAAAAGTAATTGGAGCAGCTGTTACAGTTGAAATGAAGGTCCAATATATGAAGGCAGTAAAGACTGGAAAATTAACATGTACAGCGGAATTTCTGAAAAAAGGAAGAAATATTTCATTCTTAGAAACAAAGATGATTGATGGGGATGGGAATATTGTTGCTTTAGCGACGGGAACATTTGCCAAGGTTAAACAACAATAAGCTATCAATAAACAGCACCACATTTTAAAGCATGTGGTGCTGTTTATTTGTCCCAAAAGAAAGCCACAGAGTGATAACCCCCATTAATAATAATCCGCTCGCCGCAAACATCCCTTCCGTAAAAAATGGAATTCCGACGTGCTTAAGCCATTCCGAAAGACCTTGGCTAAATAATAATAATTCATTTAGAGCAAAACCAGTAATCAAAATGATAAATCCATTGGTCGATATTTTTGCCTTTGAGTCGATAAGATTCATCATAAGGTATTGTGTGATAATAAAAATGCTTACAAACCCTAAAAGAGTTAAATGAAGATAACCGATAACAATGCTTCTTGTTTCATATACGAGATCGGCCAAAGCCGGCGAAATCAAACCCAACTCGGCTGTACTCTTAATGAATAGCAATATCAAAGTGATCCATAAGCAGTTCAACGTTAATTTTGAATAATACTGGCTGAGATCACCCCATGTTTTTTTAAATGCAGCTAAAATAAATAAAATGCCTATCCATTGTCCAATACTCCCAATTATTGCGAGAGTTGGTATAATACTACCTAAATTAATAAAAAGGATGCTTAAAAAATATCCTGGAAAAAGAGAAAGGAAATAAATCCAAAATCCAAGCTTCAAAGTGGAACCTTCGATTGGAATCTTTTTCATATGTATTATAATGATAAATAACCCAATTAAAAATAACGTAAGCCAACCATTGTACTGAAAGTGTAAATAGAAATACATGGCCATATCAAAATAATAAGTATCTTTTAATCCGGTCGCAGATGTAAGCCCGAGCATATAGGGACCAATAGAGGATATGACTAATGCCAGTAAAGCACTGTTGATAAATAATTTTCCGGACTTCGGCATGTCGGTCTCTTTTTTCAAGATTTTATACATAAAGACAGCTGCCCAATATTCAATAAAGATATGAAGGGTTGCAAATATTATCGATAGGACATTATACCCTTGATATAAAAAGGCAATGAACATAAGAAGAGAGACTATACATAGAGAAAATAAGATGGATATGGCTTGTTTCTTTTGTTTAACCTTTTTCCAAAATATTGAAAGAAAAATAACGAATGCACCAATAAGTGCCCATCCTAACATCGCTAAATGAGAATGGCCGTGTAAAATATGTGTATAGGGAACAATCTCATTTTGCTTAATAAAGAAAAATCGCATCCATACGCCAGATAAAGCAGTTAGAAAAAAGAATAAAAATGTAAAATGAATGAAAACTCTGGGCAAGACTATTCACTCCTTTATTTGGGCTCATATTTTTATAATATACTATTTAAATTAATAATTTCATATTCATAGTAGAAATACTACTAAATAATGTCACTATTTTTTGACGATTTTAAGAACTTTGGAGGTTTTTTTGATGTCTAATTTATCGCATTATTTTATAGCCATTCCACTCGACCATGCTTTGAAGGATTATTTTTCAATGTGGCAAGATTCTCTGAAAGAACAGTTACCATATAAGCAATGGCCACATAAAGAGGATTTGCACATAACCTTAAAATTTTTAGGGCCGGTAGAGCCTAATAAACTTAACGACCTGATAAACAAACTAAAAGGAATCGAGCAACTTAAAGAGTTTGAATTAACTGTTGGAACGATAGGTACATTCGGGAATCCACTAAAACCTCGAGTTCTTTGGGCTGGGGTTGAAAAAACGGATGAATTAGTGGTTTTACATAATCAGGTTGAGGAATGTGCAGAAAGGGTAGGATTTGCAAAAGAAAATAGAGAGTACCGACCGCATATCACACTTGCCAAAAAGTGGGCGGAGGGCAGGAACAATGGTTCGTTGGTCGGTATTAAAAATAGCTATAATGATCAACGAAAATTGTATGTAAAAGAAGTTGTCATTTATCAAATCTTTCCGAGCAAAAGCCCGAAATATGAGATTATCCAATCCTATCATTTGGCTTAATAGTTGGCTAATCATCCAACATATGGAATTATAGATGCTTTTTGGTTTAATTTGTTGAAAAAGTTAAAAAATTATAAGATAATAAATTTACTAGTTAGTAATTGGAAAAATCGTTAGAAAACGTTTACATTCTTTGGCGTTTAAAGGAGAAATAGAGATGACAGCTATTGCTTTTTTTTCAATTCTTGTAGCAATCATTATCTTTATAAAAAATCGAATATTACATAAACGTATACAAGAATTGAATGCAATCAATAAGCTATTAACTATAGAAAATGAAAATCATATGACTACAGTTCAAAGCCTGCAAGAGGAAATGAATAAGCTAAC
The DNA here is from genome assembly GCF_035811335.1 of Schinkia azotoformans. Taxonomy (NCBI): domain Bacteria; kingdom Bacillati; phylum Bacillota; class Bacilli; order Caryophanales; family Bacillaceae; genus Schinkia; species Schinkia azotoformans. Next base: position 49,964 of record NZ_JARSMD010000046.1, on the reverse strand, counting down.
ACAAATTAAGACTGTAAGTGAAATTGCCGCTAGCATTTCCCATGAAGTAAGAAATCCATTAACGGTTACAAGAGGATTTACGCAATTACTTAGAGATGGTAGTCTATCAGATGAGCAAAGAAATCAATACATAAGGTTAAGTTTAGAGGAATTAGACCGGGCAGAGCGGATTATTGGCGATTATCTTACTTTTGCAAAACCATCTATCGAAAATGAAGAAGTATTGCATTTAGATAAGGAAATTAAATACATAGTTCAAGTCATCAAACCGTATGCTACTTTGAACGATATAACCGTTGAAGTTAATATGGAAGATTGTCAGTACACTATTTTAGGAGAAAAGCAAAAGCTTCATCAATCCCTGCTTAACATTGTTAAAAATGGAATTGAGGCAATGGAGAGAAAGGGAAAAATATCGATTGAATTAAAGAAATACAACGATCTCGCGCAATTAATCATTGAGGACAATGGCAAGGGAATGTCCAAGGAACAGATCAATAAAATTGGTACTCCTTATTTTTCAACAAAAGAAAAGGGGACTGGTCTTGGTACAATGGTTGCCTTTAATATAATAAAAGCTATGCAAGGTGATTACACAATAGAGAGTCAAATAGGGAAAGGCACGAGCTTTTGCATTACTTTTCCGTTGGTAGAATAAAGACAAAATCTTATATGGGGTTTTAGGGACATACCATGAGAGAATTAAATATAGAACAATCAGAGCTGTTGAACGAGCCATTCAAATTTTGAATTGTTTTAGTTTTGAGAAGTCTGTGTTATCGATTGATGAAATCATGGCTAAAACAAAACTTGCTAAAGCTACTATCTATCGATTACTGTGGACACTTGAGCGTAATGATCTTGTCGGGTACGATCAGTCGTTAAATAAATACAGGCTTGGCAACAAACCATTGGAGTATGGTGGAATCGTTCTCGCCAATTTGGATATTAGGAGAGAAGCAGATCCTTACATGCAGGATTTGCATGAACAGACGGGATATTCCATCATACTCGCTACACGGCAGGACGAATCAATTCAATATTTAGTAAGGTACGATAGTGATGAAGGCTTAATGCCAACCAATTTTGTTGGGAGAAGGCGAACATTGCATAACGGTGCTTTAGGTATTGTTTTACTATCCTATATGGATGAGGAATTTGTTTACGACTTTCTAAAACGTTATCCATTGGAACAACATACATGTAATATCGTGATTTCCCGATCAAAAAACGACGATGAATATAATGTGAGAAGCTACTTCCTATTTAAGCGAAGCAGAGGCTCTAATACAGATATTGAAGAAATGTTTGGAGAACGTCATGATCTTATTCGTAAAGAAACGGACGGCTGGAAAATTGCACGTAGAATTATTATTCCTGACCAAGCTGTGATTACGACAATGAATATTGCCATGTTTTTATAACAAAAACCCCCGTGGATCCTATTTCACGGGGGTTATCAATGTTATACTTTGGAATAAACAGTAGAACTTTCTTGCTGTTCTCCTATTACTTTTTTATCCTGATACAATATTTTAAGTAGAGGAGGAGTAACGAGTGTAGTTACAAGCACTACAATAATTAAGACAGTAAACATTTGAGATTCAATTATCTTATGTTCGATGCTTAATGCAGCAAGTATTAAGGCAACTTCGCCGCGGGAGACCATCCCCGCACCGACTTGAAGCGAGCTTTTCCACTTATAGCCTGCTAACTTAGCTCCGAGACCGCTTCCAACCATTTTCGATAAAATCGCCATTATACTAAGACCAATTATTAACCATAGATACTCAGATACACCGTTTAATTGGGCACTAAAGCCAATACTAACAAAAAAGATTGGTACAAATAAGGAATAGCCAACAACCTCAACTTTTTCCATAATCTTATGACCTAAATCAGTAGTACCAATTGAAATCCCAGCAAAATAAGCACCAATGATTTCAGCCACACCATTATATTCGGCAAAATAAGCAAATAACAAGCAGATAATCAGCGCGCCACCGACAGGTGCCTGCGGGACAGCCATTCTAGATAATAGACTAATCGTCCATGGTATAACCTTCCACATCAGAAGAATAGCAATAGAAAAGAAGACTACCTTCTTCAAAAGGACTGTACTAAGACTGACATCGCCACCCATAAAGCTCATAACCACAGCCAAAAGGACGATGACTACTATATCATCCAATACAGCTGCTCCTAGGATTGCCATTCCTTCCTTCGTTTTCAGTTTTCCCATTTCACGTAACGATTGTACCGATATACTAACACTTGTAGCCGTTAGCACTAAACCGAAAATGATAGACTCATAAAAGCCTAGACCTAATAGAACACCAGAATAATAACCAGCGATTAAAGGGAGAATAATCCCGCCAAAACCAACATAAGTTGAAGCTTTAATATTTTGTTTGAATTCTTTGATATCTGTCTCAAGTCCAGCAATGAACATTAAGATAATAACCCCAAGTGTGCTCATTTCGTCAATGAAGTCATTGCCTTCAACGAACCCAAAGACAGCTGGACCAATTAAGATTCCGGCAATTAATTGTCCAAGAACAGAGGGTTGTCCTAATTTTACACTAATACTGCCTGCGATTTTAGCAGTTATTAAAATAATTGCTAACTGTAATATAATCATAATTTACATTTCCCCACCTTTTGCTAGTTTCAAGATTGAATGTAGTTTCTTTTTCGATCGGCATTTCTTTGTCAACAGGCTGAGGTTCAAAATCTTTCTTTATAAACATCCATAATAAAAATGTTAAGAAAACGATGAGACAAACCCCAAAAATAGCGGAGTTTCGCTTCCATTTCGTAATTCTGTTTATAAAAGCTAGCTCTTGGGGAGAGGAATTGCTTTTACTACCTAATGATCTTTGTAGTTTCAAATCAAACTGTTTGCTCTTAAGTAATTCAGTTTTAAGGGCACTGCATTCTTTACATGTAGCAAGATGTGATTCTACGTAAACTTGCGATTCCTTCGAAAGTTCTTGATCAATATATAGCGGTAAAAGATCCTGAACGATCTCACATTGATTCGTCATAAAAAACCACCTCATTTTTGTATAAATCTCTAAACTTTTGCTTAGCTCTATACAAAAGCACTTTTGTTGTCTGGGGTGTTTTATTTAAAATTTCGGCAATTTCAACATGTGATAGACCATGAACTTCTTTAAAAATCAGAACATCACGATAATCCTCGGGCAGTTTCGTTAGAATATCCTGGACATCCTTTTTGGTTTGTTTTTGCAATGAAACGGTTTGCGGATCAAAAGAGTGATCGCCTTGCTCGTTTACATCCTCATCGTCAAACAGATTCCGATCCTTCACCCAGGATCTCACTTTATTCCGATATATATTTCGTGCAATTTGTAAGAGCCAAGTCTTTAAACTTGAATTACCTTTAAAACGATGAATCGATGTAACAGCTTGAAAGAAGGTTTCTTGTGTTAGCTCTTCACTAGCATCTTCTGAGCCTGTAACCTTCAAAAAATACATATACACAATCGCGCGATGATTATGATAAAAGTCGGTTAAATCATCCATTATTGAATGTTTAACCTTTTTCCCATTTCGAAATGAGTCAAAAAGAGCCAAGCAATCCTCCTCCTTTCCCCTCAGCCATGTAGTAACAAAAACATGTAAAAGGTTACAGTAAGTTTTAAAAAAATTAAAAAAATCTTTAAAATAAGAAAACAAAGCCTTTTAAGGAAAAATATCCCTAAAAGGCTTATCTTGTCAGGAAATCATAAATTTATAATGCATTCCAGGAATAATTAAAACGGCATGCTTTACGTTCAGTGTAAGCGGGCTTTTCATATCTTTATAGATTGGAATCGTAAAAATCCGTTGCTCGTCATTTTGAAAGTCTATTTTAGGCTCCTTACTCCAATTCTTTTCGTTCGCATCCGTTATGTTAAGACTTAATTCATATAATCCAACATCCTGAATTTCATCAAGCTGTTTATAGTAAACATTTATTTTTGAATCCTCGACTGAAGCTTTTTCTATTAAAAATCGAACATTATTAATACTTATTTCTTTATTAATGACAGTCTCCTTTCCTTGTTGAAGAGGAAAAGAAAGATCTGATGTTTTATAAAAAACCGCTAGATTTGGTAGCTCAACTCCGATAAATTCGGTGTTTTTTTCAATACCTGCTAGTGTCCACGTCTCTTCAAGAAGGGAATTTCCAAAGTTGCTTTTGTTTTCTTTATTTGTAAGGACTGTATTGTTCGTTAAATCCATAGCAATTAATGTATTAGGCCAGTAAATATCTTCCTGGACAAAATCAATATTTGGATTAGACCATTGGTATGTATAAGAAAAGATGGTTTCATTAGTAGAAATTTGTTTTGTCTTTAACTGTAGATTCAAACCCGAATTTTTCATGATCTGTTCTTGGGGAGGAGATAATGATACTAACTCACTATCAAGTTTAACCAGTTCCTGATTGGCCTTATTCTGTTTGGCTTGCCACTTTTCTTCGGCACGTTCTTTACTTAAATACCAACTCCCGATCGTGAACGATAATAAAAATGCTGTTATATATAACATGATTTTTTTTCGATATTTGCTTACTCTTGTAATAAAAGCAACTTCACTTTGCTTTGTATTGTCTTCATTTATTTCTTCATCATGAAATGCGATGGAAAAGTCCTTGTCATCACGTAATCCCGTAAGTTCAGCTCGACATTCATCACATTCTTGTAAATGCTCCTCGATGATTTCCTTTGCTTTTGAATCAACCATGTCATCTATGTATAGGCTTAGCAATTCCTTCACCAAAATATGTCTTTCTTTCAAAAAAAAACACCTCCACAACAAAAGCGAGAGTTATAAAATTTATTCTCCCGCTCCGAAATTCCTTTTCCTTACTACTCTTGCATCCGATTATAACATATGCGCAGATTTCTTCCTATAGTATTGTCTATATGAGCTTTCCTAGAGACTTGAGAGTTATTCACTTACAAGTTATGATTTTAATTAGTCCTTCTTAATTAACGGTGGTGAAGTAAATATGAAAATTATCATTTTCGGAGGCAGTGGTTTTATTGGGAAACATTTAACCTCTTACCTCATAGAAAAAGGAAATGAAGTTGTTCTTGTTTCTCGTTCTGAGCGGCAAAGCCAAGATTCGCTAGTCCGTTATGTGACTTGGAGCGAGCTCCAAGAAAATATAGAGTCCCTTGAAGAGGCAGACGCCTTTGTCAATTTATCTGGTGAGACGATCAACCAATACTGGACACCCAAGGCGAAGACGAGAATTTTGGAATCGAGAATTAATTCAACAAAAAAAGTAGCTTATTTTGTTCAAAAATTAAAAAGCAAACCGAAGGTCGTAATTAACAGCTCTGCTGTTGGAATCTATGGTATGTCGGATAGTGATGAATATGATGAGGATAGCCCGCTTAGCAATAATGATTTTTTAGCGCGGATTGTCTATGAATGGGAGAGGGCTGCGGATACAATTGAACAATATACCCGCCTTGTTAAGTTAAGGCTTGGTGTTGTTTTGGGGATTGACGGGGGTGCACTACCTAAAATGCTGCTACCTTATAAGCTTTTTGTTGGTGGAAGAATCGGAAGTGGCAAGCAATGGCTTTCATGGATTCATATTGAAGATCTTGTTCGACTTATTGAGTTTTGTGTTACTAACGAAAAAATAAATGGACCGGTTAACGCAACAGCACCTTCACCTGTAACAAATGATGAATTTGGTCGTGCTATATCCTCCGTAATGGGAAAACCTCATTTTTTTCATGTGCCTTCGTTGATCCTTCGTGTCATGTTAGGCGAAATGTCCCAGATGGTGTTAAATGGTCAAAAGGTAATACCCAAAAGGGCAGTGGGGTCCGGATTTACTTTCACCTATCCAACAATTGATTTGGCAATAAAGGATCTGCTTTAGAAAAACTAAGAATTTCAATCAAAACAAGGCGCTCAACCAACAGAGGTAAGCGCCTAGAGTATTTTTATAAACTAATATCTATTTTTCGATTCTTCCTTGTCGCAATCGGCTCCCCTTTGTAGCGCAAATATTCAGCAAGACCTGCATCAAATCCCGCTGTATAATCGATGGCATTCGTCGGGCATACGTGAATACAAGCTGTACACGAAATACATTCAGTTGATAGCACTCTTTTTCCGGCATACATATAATCCAATAGTTTAATATCCATCGGACATACTCGTTCGCAGGCAAAACATTCAACACACTTACTTTGTGTAATTTCTATTTTTAATAGAGAAAACCGGGAACCGATCTTTTGAACAACCGGGATTGGACAAAAATACTTACAAACCGCACGATTATCTTTAAGAAAAAAGGCGAGTAGAAAACCGACAATATAATAGACTACATTTCCGATTAAAAACCAATACATCTCTTCTAACGATTCCAATTGCGGTGTTTTTTGAAGAACAAACATGACATATAAAACTAATCCCAATGATCCAAAGAAATGGATATACCGAAACCAGCTTAAATGACGTATTCGCCCTTCTTTTGGCTGTTTCCACGGAAGTAGGTCAAGAATAGCTACCGTCCAACAAGCATAGCCACACCAGCCGCGCCCGAATATCAATGTCCCGCCAATTTTAGCAACTAAATAATGGATGGTAGCACCGATAAACACACCTATAAAGAGGTAAAAGAAAAATCCTTCCATTTGCATATTTTCCTTGCCGTAAACACCGAGGAAAAATATCATGTAAGAGCCTACTAAAAATTGAGTAACAAGCCGGCCCCTTTGTTTTATTCTTTTTGGTAGAATACCGGTTAATAATGTTCCTAAAGCTATAGAAATGCCAATGTATGAAAAATTAAAAAGGTAAAACATATTATCCTTTGTTAACCAAAGCGTAACCGCTATAGTTAAAAAAACGAGTAGCAGACAAACCGGTAAAACAAAGTTTTTCTGTTGTAAGTTCCATTCTTGATTTTTTTTGTTCAAGCTTTCACCACCTTTTTGCTTTTTAATTCCATAATAAGGAATTATACACGTAAATCATTTATAAATGTTGAAAAATAACTTAGAATTTTTTAAAAACACACCAATGACAAGAAATATGGTATAGTAAAAATAATTAAGTCAAAAACCGGGCACAAATACGCCAAGGCGTATTTGATTATACGGTAGAGGTTCTTAGCTACCCTCTCTAAAAAACTAAGAAGGAACAGCATTCTTCTTAGTTTGCTGTTTTTTTCTATTGAAAAGGAGTATGGAAACATGAAAAATGACAAAGCAATCGTCGTTTTTAGTGGCGGTCAGGATAGTACAACTTGTTTATTTTGGGCTTTGAAGAATTTTAAAGAGGTGGAAGCTGTTACATTTGATTATAATCAGCGCCACCGCTTAGAAATAGAGGTGGCCAAGGATATTGCAAAAGAACTTGGTGTTAGGCACCATATTTTAGATATGTCATTATTAAATCAGTTGGCACCTAATGCTTTAACTAGGGATGATATTGAAGTAAAAGCTGGTGAGGATGGGGAGTTACCAAATACCTTTGTGCCTGGCAGAAATCTTCTGTTTTTATCATTTGCCGGTGTGTTAGCAAGCCAGGTGGGAGCAAAGCATATCATTACCGGTGTATGTGAAACCGATTTTAGCGGCTACCCGGATTGTCGAGATATTTTTGTAAAATCATTAAATGTAACTTTAAACCTATCCATGGACCAAACCTTTGTCATCCACACACCGTTAATGTGGATCAACAAAGCAGAAACGTGGAAGCTGGCAGATGAACTCGGGGCATTGGATTTTGTCCGTGAAAGAACATTAACTTGCTATAACGGTATTATTGCTGACGGGTGTGGCGAATGTCCGGCTTGTAAGCTTCGTAAAGCAGGGTTGGATCAATATATGGACTCCTTGAAAGAGGGGATTGAATAAATGGAAAACAAAATTTTCGGCTTTCGAATTGTTGAGGACCTTCAAAAAATAGATAAGGATATAAATCGGAATCAGTTGAAATATCATAATAAAAGAGTGCTAGTAAGCAAAGAATTTACGTTTGATGCAGCCCATCATTTACATTGCTATGATGGGAAATGCAAAAATCTTCATGGGCATACGTACAAAGTTGTTTTTGGAATTAGCGGATTTGTGAATGAAATTGGTCTGGCCATTGATTTCGGAGATATAAAGGACATTTGGAAAGCGGAAATAGAGATCTATTTAGACCACCGCTACTTGAATGAAACACTTCCGAAAATGAATACAACAGCAGAAAATATGGTCGTTTGGATTTATGAAAAAATGAAAGAGTCATTAGAAAAAAGACAAAATCAATATGACGGGGCGCGGGTTGAATTTGTAAGATTGTATGAAACTCCGACAAGCTATGCCGAGGCTAAAAGGGAGTGGATGGAACTTGAGTAGGATTCCTGTTTTAGAGATCTTCGGACCGACAATTCAAGGTGAGGGCGCTGTCATTGGACGAAAAACAATGTTCGTTCGTACAGCTGGCTGCGATTATCATTGCAACTGGTGTGATTCAGCCTTTACATGGGATGGTTCTGCAAAAGATGAAATCAAACAAATGACTCCTGAAGAAATCTGGGATGAGCTTTTTGAGTTAGGAGGCAATCGTTTTGACCATGTGACCATCTCGGGCGGAAATCCAGCCTTGATCACAGCAATTGGAGAATTAGTTAGTCTTTTGAATGAAAAAGGAATCCAAACCGCTCTTGAGACCCAAGGCTCGAAGTGGCAGGATTGGATGAAGAATATTGATGATCTTACACTTTCACCAAAGCCGCCTAGCTCCGGGATGGAAACGAATTTTGAAATACTGGATTCGATAGTTGCCACACTTTTAGAAGTTGGGAATGAAACAATAAAGGTTGTTGTATTTGATGATGTTGATTTTGAGTATGCTATAAAAATTCGTGAACGATACAGAGATGTTCCTTTTTATCTCCAAGTTGGCAATGATGATATAACAACTGTTGATAATGACCTTTTGACAAAAAAATTGCTTCAAAAATATGAGTGGCTGATAAATAAGGTTATGGAAAGTCCACAAATGAATGATGTAAGAGTATTGCCTCAGCTTCATGCACTCGTATGGGGGAATAAAAGAGGTGTCTAATATAAAGAAGAACAAAGACAAAAAAGCGCATCGTTACGGCGCTTCTTTGTTTAAAAAATCATAACCATATTGTCCATGTTCGTTAATGCTCGGATGTTCAATTTGCACGGTGTTGTGTTTAAGGCCATATCTGTCTTTTAACATCTGATTAATAGCTGATACAACATCAAATGGATTTTGTTCTTTATTTATAAAAACATGCGCTGTTAGGGAATGGTGATCCGTCGTAATTGTCCAAAGATGCAATTCATGAATATCTCTAACACCTTCTATAGCTCCAATATCAGCACGAATCTGATCAAGATCGAATTCTTCCGGCACTGATTCCATTAAGATAAGGAAGGATTCACGGATAATTTTAGCGCCTCCAGTAAAGACGACTCCGCCGATGACAATACTAATAATTGGGTCAAAGATGTTAAGATTTGTAAAGTAAATCAAAATAGCGGATATGATGACACCAACGGAGTTTAATAAATCACCGATGAAATGCCATAGTGCGCTTTTGATATTTAGATTATTTTCTTTTTTTGTACTTCGGATTAATACAATTGTAAGGACTATATTTACAATTAAACCAATAACAGCAACCCCTAACATTAATCCAAAATTGATTTCCTGAGGATTTATGATTCTTTTAATGCCTTCGATAAAAATTCCAATCGCTATGACTATTAACGCTAACCCATTTAAAAATGAAGCTAAAATTTCAAAACGAAGGTAACCGAAAGTATATTTATTATTTGATTCACGTGTAGATAAATAAATAGCGGTTAAACTCAATCCCAATGCCAGTACATCAGACAGCATGTGCGCCGAATCAGATAAAAGTGCCAAGGAATTGGCTAATATCCCACCAACAACTTCAACGAGCGTAAAAAATAAGGTTAATATTAACGTTATCCATAATGTTTTCTTAGATTCATTTTGTTTTTTTACATGGCTTAGGTGGTGAAAATCATATCTATTCATTTTTTTAAAATCTCCCTTCTACGCTAATCATAATTCTAGGTTATGCTATTGTCAATTCTAATTGAGAACTTATTATTTTAATTGATAATGATATTCATAGTATATAGTTTAAAATTTAATATTATTGATAATAATTATTAATAGGACCTTGTTGTATCCATTTCTTTTATAAAAAGTATTTGAATTTTTCTTTAATCGGCAGTATAATCCATACATATTCAAATATTTGAATATGTGAAACTATCTTTTGCATGTTCAATGGTTTTTAGGGGGACGATTTTTTGTGGAACGATATGCACCAATTTAAAGCTGAATTTTTCAAAGCGTTGGCACATCCTTTGAGAATTCGAATTTTGGAAATATTATCGGAGGGGGAGAAAAGTGTAAACGAAATTCAAACTAGCCTTAATAGTGAGGGCTCTGCCGTGTCACAACAGCTAAGTGTGTTGCGAACGAAGAATATTGTCGTTGGTGTAAAAGACGGGAAAAGGGTGATTTATTCACTGCGGGACCCGGCCATTGTTGAGTTATTAAAGGTTGCTAAGGAAATATTTAATAATCATTTAATTGATGCTATTAATGTGCTCGAAGGGTTAGATGATCAAAAAACAAATTAGTTTGGGTGGCCATAAATTTTGGGTGAACACAAAAACGGGGAAAAAATAATCTAGAGTGGAGAAAGTATAAAGAAAAGAAGGGTCAGTAGTGAGAAGCTTATTTATTGAGCGATTCGAAGGGTATACACTTAAACACTTTCAAAAGGATTTAATTTCAGGAATAATAGTAGGGGTTATTGCCATTCCATTAGGTATGGCTTTTGCAATTGCATCTGGGGTTAAACCGGAATACGGGATTTATACAACGATTATTGCGGGAATTTTGATTTCCTTGTTTGGAGGCTCCAAGTTTCAAATTGGTGGTCCTACGGGTGCCTTTATCCCGGTTTTGTTTGGGATTGTTATTACGTATGGATATACAGACCTATTACTAGCCGGCTTTATGGCGGGAATCATGCTTTGCCTGATGGGTATTTTTAAAGTCGGTAATTTAATTAAATTTATTCCACGTCCAGTTACAATAGGTTTTACTGCTGGAATTGCTGTTATCATTTTTTCAGGACAAATTGGTAATTTTCTCGGGCTGACTGACTTAGAGAAGCATGAAAAATTCATCGATAATATGAAAGAAATCATAATGCATATTGATACAATCAATATGTATAGCATATTTACAGCATTACTTTCGTTATTAGTTATTTTAATTACACCGAAAATATTACCTAAAGTACCCGGTTCATTGGTTGGCTTAATTGTTTCAAGTGTTGTGGCAACGATCTTCTTTTCAGGACATATCGAAACGATAGGCACGGCTTTTGGTGAAATACCAAGTAAACTTCCGCACTTTCAATTACCGGAGATTACTTGGGAGCGGATTGAAAAATTATTGGCACCAGCCTTTGTTATCGCGATTTTGGGTGGAATTGAGTCATTATTATCAGCTGTAGTTGCGGATGGAATGACGAATAGTAAGCATAATAGTAATCGTGAATTAATCGGTCAAGGTGTAGCCAACATCATTACACCATTATTTGGGGGAATCCCAGCAACTGGTGCAATTGCAAGGACAGCAACGAATATTAAAACAGGTGCGGTTTCTCCATTATCAGGTGTCATTCACGGTGTATTTGTGCTATTTACATTGCTCGTGTTTGCTCCATATGCGTCACATATTCCATTAGCAAGTATGGCACCAGTATTAATGATCGTTGCATGGAATATGAGCGAACGAAAAGAATTTTCACATGTATTAAAAATGAAAACAGGGGATTCACTGATTTTGGTAGTGACTTTCCTTGTTACCGTATTTGCAAATATAACAACAGCGGTCGAGGTCGGACTTATTTTAGCCGTAGTCTTATTTGTAAAACGAATGAGCGAAATGCCAATTGTTTCGAAGGTGTTACCGGACCATACAAAAAAGAATCAACCAGTCCAGCCTCATGTTGTGAGCGATACACATGACTGTCCACAAGTAAGCATTTATACGATCGAAGGTCCGCTGTTCTTCGGAGTTGCCCAGTTTTTTGAACAACGAATTACAGAAACAATCCACTACAAACCCAAGGTATTAATTTTACGAATGGGAAAAGTTCCTTTTATGGATACAACGGGAGAGGCAAATCTTAGAAGCATTATCCGTCACTTTAAGAAGCAGGGCGGCACCGTATTAATTTCCGGAGCTGTTTTACCATTATTGGACACATTGAAAAAGTCAGGATTATACGATGAAATTGGTGAAAATCACTTTTTCAATCATACTGGGGAAGCGATTAATTTTGCCTTGAAGGAAATTGAAACAAATAAATGTTTAGGCTGCAAGCATTTTGCATTTCACGAATGCGAACAACTATCACGTGCCGGGAGCCTTGAAAAGGGAGTAGGGCGCAACAGTCAAAAAGGAATCGTTTAAAGAAACTAAAAGGCAGATTTAACATAATAACATGTTAAATCTGCCTTGTTTAATTTGGTGAACTTTTTAAGAACCTAGTTTTCTTCACTTACTATATAGTTTGCACGGTGGTCACCTACAAAAGATCGGAAAATAAAGTAAAGTATAATCAGAGCCGTTATCAATAAAAAGATCTGGCCTAATAGTACTTGTTGACCAAGTAGATAATTATTACAAAGCCGTACCGGTGATATAATATACAACCATCCATAAACACCAAACATTGAAATATTATTGGCCCATATAAAACTTTTCCAAAGAGGATGTAACCTTTTCCAACACAAACTGATTGGAATTCCTGCTAGTAACGGTAACGTGCTATATTTTAGAATTCCAAACACTACATCATTCAAAGAAGCATCCACTGCTCTTGGCAGCATCCAATAGGTGATCGTGAAAAGAGCCAAGAGAATTCCGGCGACTCCATTGAGTTTGGAATTGTTATTTTCAACTGAAATTTTTGTTTTTATGGCTTCTCCCATAAAAAATCCAGCTAGAACGAGCAGGGGAAGCTGGATAATCATTTGACCAACCATGTGGGATTCCATTAATTGTTTAACTGGAGGAAGTGCTAAAAGAATGAACAAACCGGTTCCCAATGTTGCGTCTCTTTTAAACATCTTTTTCTCCTCCTGATCTGAAAATTTTAACCAATTATAGAACTAACTTTTTTAATAACTTTATCTGGATTTTGATAATCAAAAATCTCAACAAGCTTTCCTTTTTCATTAATCATATAGATAGCAGAATTATGTTCATATCCGCCAGTTTCATTCGGTATGACGATCACACCAATTAAATCTAAAAATGCTTGTTGGGCATCATAGTCGGTGAATCGCACCATTTTCCATGTGACACTATCGACATCAAAATGTTTTCCATATTCCTTTAACCTTTCAGGAGTGTCCCGTTCTTGGTCAAAGCTAAAACTTAAAAAAACAACTTCTTTCCCTAAATATTCTTTAGGCAAACCATCATAAACCTCTTTAAATTTCATTTCTAAAATAGGGCAGACATCGCCGCAGCTCGTATACATAAACGTTGCCAGAACGATTTTGCCTTTATAATCATGAAGCTGAAGTTTCTTACCGTCACCATCTTCCAAGCTAACATTCGGAAGTAGGGGAGCGGTTTCCGTAATATCAATTTGACGGGCTTTCTCCGCCGTAAAAGCGTGAAGCCCGTCAGTTCCTTCCCATAGAACTAATAATCCAATTATAAGTACGATGAGAATAGAAACTAGATTACGCATATAACTTTTCCTTTGTTTCTTTTTCATCTTTTTGTGTACCAATTTGTTTTGCTGATACCGCAAAACGGATGATAAATACAGATGTTGCAAAAATAATACCAATGGCAGCAACTGCACCTAATTGGTCAGCAGGAACCCATTCAGGGAAATGCTGGGACCAGCGTCTTGGTGCACTTAGTTTTCCGCTGTAAAGGAATGAGAAAGTTAATCCTGCAAAGAATAATAAGTATACCCAGAAGCTTAATTTATCAAGATAGGAAGACATTTTAAGTCCTTCAACTTTAAGGACATAATACATAAAACCAAAAATCATTGCGACAGCTCCGATACCCATGTACATATGGAAATGTCCAGGTACCCATTTTGTATTATGCATCACGTGATTGATTGCAATTGTTGCGTCGATAATAGCAGGAACTACACCCATAACCCAACCAAACATGGACATAAAAAATAAGGTTGAAGGCATATCCCATTTAATACCAGATCTAAATATAATTTGTAATGCACCAAAAGCTGTTACAACAAGAACTGGAAGTCCATTTGCATAAGAAAGAACTTGACCTAGGATCAACATCCATTTTGGTACAGCAAAGTCCATTAATAAATGGTGGGGATAAATAATCATTGTAAATAATGTAGACGCATTCCATGCAATTAAGAAAGTGCCATATGTTTTCCAGGGTCTTCCAGTGTATTTAGGGAAAACTTCATAAACAGCGATAACACCCATATAAATGATAGAGTTTGCGAAAATATGTCCAAATGCATAAATTAGGTTTTTAGCTAAAAGTGGATCCATCGTAAAGCTGGGATTAAACACATTAATAATACTCATAATTAGGACTGCTGCACCAGATACTAAAGCAGCTGTATTAACAATTGTAACCATTGTTGCCGCCACAATTGCTGGAGGAAGTTCTTCTTTCATTGTTTTACCGAAAATGATTGGCCAGCCTAATGCGTTACCAAGATTTCCATATTTTTTAATAATGGCTCTTCCTGTATCAAGGTAAAATAAAAGGAAACCGGTACCGAGAACAGTCATACCTCCAAGGTAGAAAACTGCTCCGGCAGCTCCCCACATTCCACCTGAAATGGCTGGAAGAGGATAAAGGAAAGTCCATGCTGCCGCAAAATCAAAAACGAAAATACCAATAAGAACCATTACGACTCCCAGAATAGAAAGAACGATATTTGATACAAAAATGGCCTTGCTTAATTTAATATATTGACTTGTGAAATAATACATGATGGCTGTTCCGGCCAGAGCTCCTGCACCGATCATTCCAGTTCCATGTAGAGTCATAATTTTATAGAAAAAACCATCGGAAATGGTAATTAATTTCCCTTGATTTAATAGCATGATTAAACCCACAACCATCATCAGTAAAATAAGAACGCTGCCCAAAAGGGTCGGAAAAACAACACTTTTTCTTGTTGAACTATTGACTGTATCAGTAATAGGTCTCATATGACGTTACCCCCTTTAAATAATTATTATTCTGTTACTGTAATTGTTGCTTGCATTACATGATGGGCAATCCCACAGTACTCCAAGCATAAAACTTTATACGTACCTGGTTTTTTAAATGTTACATAAACTGGATTCGTATATTCAGGCATTGCTTGTGTTTGTGCAACAATTTGCATGTTGTCATCATAAATTCCAAAACCATGGTTGACGTCCTTACTTGTTACATTAAAAACAATGGGTTGCCCAACTTTGAATTCATTTTGCGATAATTCGAAAGCGAATTGCATAGCAGTTGCATCGACTTCAATTTGATTTTCTTGTGCTTTTGCTCTATCAAAAGGAAGATCTTGAAGTGTAATGGTTGTTGCAATACCAAGCACAACAATTAAACCAAGAAAATAAAATTTTTGAACCGTATGCCCTTTATGTTTTACTGAAGCATACTCTTCTTTTTGACTTGAATTGATTAGTACGTAAACAAATACTCCAATAATACCAGCGATGAAAATAATGGTCGTAAACCAAGCTGCTTGTTGATACATAAATGAACCCCCTTAATAAAAAGTTTTAATACAATTCTTCATTTTGTTTTTTTAGGTTTCTTACGTTTTAGAAGCGCACCCCCTACAGTTGCTCTCGAAATAACCATATAAAATTTAAAATACTTCATCTGTAACAAACTTCACAAATTGCTCACAAATTTTACAGTAATTTACATTTTTATAAATAGAGTAATAAAAACTATCGTAATAGTGTTAAATACGCAAAAAAACCGTCTGTACAATTTTTGACAGACGGTTTATCATTTATTTATATTCTTATTTTTCATCTAAGTTACTATGATCCATGGAATTTTCTGCCCAATACTGAATCGCTTTAATAATAGGTTCCATCTCTCTACCACGTTTTGTTAACTCGTATTCGATGCGTACCGGAATTTCAGGATAGACATTTCTCGTTACAACACCCCATTTTTCTAATTCCTTTAGCCTTTCAGAAAGAAGTTTCCCACTGATTGGTAAACTTGATTCCATCTCTCCAAATCGTTGGGGTCCAACTAGTAATTGAGAAATAATAAGTCCCATCCACCGTTTTCCTAATAATTGCATAGCTGCTTCAAATTTAGGGCAGAGTTCATAATTACTCATACAAATTCACCTCTACCTTTATTATAAACAAAAAGTAATGTTGTTACCATATTTCAATAATAAATATAATAACTAATTAATATGAAATAACTAAAGGTCACTATATATTGTATAAAATATACACAATTACACTTAAGCAGAAGCAAGTAATGAAGAAAGATTTACTTCGCTCAATCCAGATTTCTTTTGCTTTTTTTCGTTCATAGCTTCTATGGTTACGAATACTATTTCTGCGGCTTTCCATCTTCGAAAACTCCCTTCATACATATTAAGGTATAAATTGAAATCTTTGTTATAATCATTTTAACACTGAAAAATTCAACTTTTGTCGTCGTTTTAGGAATAATTTTTGAAATATAAAATATGAAATTTTTGTAAAATATTTCTAAATGGACTATTTTAATTGTTTATTATTCTGTAAAATAATGAAAGAAAATATAAATATCAAAAGTAAAAAAAACTAAGACATATTATTGGAGAAAAATAGAATGAAATTTTTAAATTTCGGGAGAATTGGCAGGAAACTCTTAATTACTACTAGTATTTCTGCGATTGTTTTCTTTATCTATGTATTTTTTAGTTACTTGGAAATCGATCATCAATTTTCAACAAATGCAAGATTACAGATAGAGATTGATGAACTTCAAAATTCACTACATATTTTATACGTATCATTATTAAACCAAGAAAGTGCACAAAGTGGTTATCATTTAACAAAGGAAACTACTTTTTTGGATTCTTTTGAAAAAAGTACAGAAGAATACAATAATGCAACAGATTTTCTTATCGGAAAGCTTGAAACACAGCCCCCAAATATTAAAAAGTCAATTGAAGATGTTATCAAAAAAGGACAGTCATGGCATGAGGAATATGGTGCTCCTTTAATTACGATGACTAAAAACGGAGAACAGCCTACGGTGGAGTTATATAAAGAATCTAAGGCATCGTTTGATGACTTCCGCCAATCACTTCATGAAGCAGAAATCGTCGCCGCAACATTAAGAGATACATACCGAAATACTTACAAAGACAAAATTTCCGAAGCAAGAAACACATTATTTATTATTTCGATTTTACTCATTATTCTTAATGTACTTATCATTAACAGACAAACAAAATCGATTATTCAACCCGTTCTATTATTAAATAATAGTGTGAAGGCCTACACAAGAAAAGATTTTACAGTTGGAATACCTCCATATAAAAGGGAAGATGAATTAGCTGAACTCATTCGAAATATAAATACGATGAGAATAGAATTACATGAAAAATTCTCATCAATGGAATCCTTAGTCGACCTGGATGGCCATACCGGTATATACAATCGACGGTATTTTGATCAAACATTAGAATTGGAATGGGCCAATGCTAGATATTATTCAAAAGTGATTTCACTCATTTTATTTGATATTGATTATTTTAAAAATTACAATGATACCTTTGGTCATTTGGAAGGTGACAAGTGCTTAAAAAATATCTCCAGGCAATTGTGCGAGCTATATGGTGATTCATCGGATATTGTAGCCAGGTTCGGTGGAGAGGAGTTTGCTATTATTCTACCGGATCAAAGTGAAGAGGTTGCGTTAACAAAAGCTGAAACCTTAAGAAAAATGATTTTGGATTTAAAGATTTTACACCCAACCTCAGAGGTTAATAAATTTGTTACGATTAGTGTTGGTGTTGCAACAATGACTCCGTCCAATGGAAATAGAAGATCAACCCATTTAATTTCCCTGGCAGATCAAGCCTTGTACCATGCAAAGGAAAATGGAAGAAATCAAGTGACCCAATATAGCGATATTACAACCGATAATTCACCGGGATTGAAACAAAAAATTGTCCAATAAAAATAAATAGCACTTTTTCGCTTTAGAAGTGCGAAAAAGTGCTATAGTAGCCCGTGCTGCCTAAAAACTGTTTCAAATCCGCATTTTGCACAAAAAGCCGCGTCAGACCTATTTGTGTGCCCACAACAGTGTTTGCCACTCGTTTTAGAATCTGAACAGCGATTAATTAACGGTGCTCCGCATCGAACACAAAATTGATCTTTTTCTTCGGCAAGATGATGGCATCTTATGCAATGTTTTTCTTCTTTTTGATCACTCAAGGCCCCATCACCCTATTTCTGTAGTTGGTGAAAAGTTTATTAAGCGCTGTTGCACTGGTGCATCAATGATATCATCATCTTTGATGACATTTAGGCTGTCCGCTAAGACATTATCTCCAATAAATTGTCCGTTCCCCAAGTTGCCTTTTATTTGAGATGCCCACCCGGATTGAGTGCTTTCCCCAATTGATATTGTCGAATTTGTATCAAGAAGATCAACCTTAATTTCATTAAAATTTATATTAATATCACTATCAGAGGTTTTTATGTTATTTTCAATCCACATGCTGTTATTGACCATTGGGGTATCGACATTGTCATCATCAGATACAATGGAAATAAAATTTTCTAATTTATTTTGATTACCAACTTCCCCTAACCCTGAATTCAATTTGATTTGGGACCGCCAGCCGTTCATAATATTCGATTGCGAGATGAAAATCCCTGATGAAGATTCAATTGAGGTTACTTGAATATCACCTAGATCAAATTGGACTCTCATAGTGTACCCCCCTTAAAGTGCTTGAGTTTGGTTTGATGGGACAACATCATTATCAGACACTGGCATATCAATGACATCGTTATCAACAATATTAATGATCATATTTATTTCAGCAGTATTGCCGATAGCCTGACCAGTTCCAAAATTTTGCTTTTGATGTGAATTCCAGCTTGATTGCAAATTTTCACCGATTGCAACCGCTGCATTTGTATTTTGAGAGTTGATGACGATAGAAACAAAGTTAATGGCAATTGCCATAACAAGATCACCCTAACATGTTTTGGTATTATATCTTATGCAATACTTTATTGAAAAAGTACGTAACTAAACGGTCGCTTCGACCGGACATCCTATAAATTCAAATCAATTTCCGTAAATTGAAGGTCATCAGCTTTAGGTATTTTAATCTGAAGGATACCATTTTTATAATTAATTTTCGCCCCCCGCTGCTGAACAATAGCAGGTAATAGTACTTTATGCTTGTCGCCAATATTTGGAATATCCTTTAAAATGAGTTGATTTGAATTGTAAAATATTTTTCCGGCCTTAATATCATTTTTATTATTTAGCGGGAAGTGGACAAAGACATCTTCGTGCGACTCAAATACCTTTATTTCAATGGGTTCATTTTTATGTTGAGCACTAGTAGGATTTTTTGTAGGTTCTTTATTGGTTAGGGTGGATGGTTTTTGCTCCCTTGATTTCACATCCGTTTGCGGGGAAGATTGAAAAGGAACATGACTTGATAGAATTTTTTTAATAAAATCTTCAACCTCATTCGGTTTAACATTTGTAAATTGTTTTATATACTCCTGCAGGTTTCCGTTAAGATTCCAAGGGAACATCACCACTCACTCCCTTCAGACCCTTGTTATCTTTATATGTATGCTAAAAAATTATTTTTTTTCAACAAAGTTTTGCTTTACCGGGTAATTGTTATAGCACCTATGATGCTAGAAATTGTGATATGATAATATATACGATTGAGACTCACAGCTGAGGTGATGAAATGCTTCAAGAAGCACAAAAAATATTAAAGACTTATTTCGGTTATTCCTCATTTCGAACAGGGCAAGAAGAGATCATCTACCAAATTCTCCAAAAGCAAGATACACTTGGTATTTTACCAACTGGGGGAGGGAAATCCCTTTGTTACCAAGTGCCTGCATTACTTGCAGAGGGCGTGACCATTGTAATATCTCCATTAATTTCCTTAATGAAAGATCAAGTTGATCAACTTCAGCAGGCTGGCATATCTGCTACGTTTCTAAATAGCTCCATTGATGCTTTTGAAATGGAGGAAAGGGTAAGAGATGCTATTCATGGGAAATACAAGCTTCTTTATATTGCCCCGGAGCGTCTAGAGACTCCAAATTTTCGAGCGGTACTGGAAAGGATTCCAATTTCAATTGTCGCTGTTGATGAAGCGCATTGTATTTCGCAATGGGGACACGATTTTCGGCTAAGCTATCGATTAATTTACCAAATGATCGAAGGTTTGAGGGTAAAGCCAACTGTAGTTGCGCTCACAGCGACAGCCACGCCAATTGTAATGGAAGATATCCGTGAACAGCTTCGTATCCCTCGGGAAAATACTGTTGTAACCGGATTTAAACGTGAGAATTTAACTTTCTCTGTTGTAAAAGGCCAGGAAAAACGTTCATTTATTTTAAAATATATTCAAGACCGCCCCAATCAGTCGGGAATTATTTATGCCGCAACGAGAAAAGAAGTCGATCAGCTCCATGAATTTCTACTGCAAAAAGGAATTAAAGCAGGAAAATATCATGCCGGACTCAGTGAAGAAGAGCGCAATCATGCACAGGATCAATTTATTTTTGAAAAAATAGCCGTGATGGTCGCAACCAACGCTTTTGGAATGGGCATTGATGCCTCAAATGTCCGCTTTGTTATCCACCACAACCTTCCGAAAAACATGGAATCCTATTATCAGGAAGCAGGCAGGGCCGGTAGGGATGGGGAACGAAGTGAATGTATTTTATTATTTACACCGTATGATATTCAGCTTCAAAAGTTTTTGATAGAGCAATCGCTTTTGGACGAATCCGCTAAACAGATCGAATACGAACGACTTCAAAAAATGACTGACTACTGTCATACCGAGCTTTGTCTCCAACGCTATATTGTCGAATATTTTGGGGACCATTATGAAGAAGAAACATGTGGGACATGTCAAAACTGTACGGACAATCGGGAAAAAATAGATATCACAACCGAAGCACAAATGATTTTTTCTTGTATAAAAAGAATGGACGAGCGCTTCGGGAAAACCCTTGTTGCCCAAGTATTAAAGGGCTCGAAAAATAAGCGGATCATCGAAATGCATCTACAAAAACTATCAACTTATGGTTTACTAAAAAATCGAACAGAAAAAGATATTGCTAACTTGATTGATTTTCTAATTGCAGAAGGGTATTGCAAGTTAACAAACAGCCAATATCCAACCGTGGGCTTAACAAATAAAGTTGTACCCGTATTAAAAGGGGAGCAGAAGGTATACAAAAAAGAGCAGGCGATAAGACATCTGCTCGATGCCAATGATGAGTTATTTGAAATTTTACGCACGGTTCGAAAAGAAATTGCCGACCGCGAGAAAGTTCCGCCTTACATCGTTTTCTCAGATAGCACCCTCCGGGACATGTGTGCAAAATGTCCGGAAGATGAAGCAGCGATGTTATCTGTAAAAGGGGTTGCCGAAACGAAGTTAGAGCGGTACGGCCGTGAGTTTTTAGCTGCCATCACGGAGTATTTGAAAGGGGTCTCTGTTCCAAGGTAAATAGTAATGGGAGCTGTTGCTTTATCTTACAGCTCCTTTTCCATTAACATAGTAACCTCTTTAAATCCAAGCTTCTCGTACATATTTTTCGCCGAATTCCCAGCAAATACATTCAACTGTACGGATTTCATCCCTGCCTGTTTAAGCTGGTCCATAGCTTCTTTCATTAGGATTTTCCCAACCCCATTCTTCCGATAGGGCGGGAATACATAAAGTTCATAAAGAAAACCAACCGGGTTATTTTTATAAAAATTCTGGTCGAATCCCAACAAAATCCAGCCCATTACTTCCCAACCATGTTGGGCAATCAGATAATAACCACCATGAGAAAGAACCTTTGAAACCATATCATGTGTCATATGTAAATTACTTTCCATATAACCCGCTGAAAGTTCTTCAGTCAATGATAAAGACCATTGAAATAAATGATTTATTTCATATTCGTTAGCCCTTCTAATAATCATTTTTTGAAACCACCCTATTATTTTGTACATCCCTGTATGGGAAAAATATTCATGGTATAGTAAATGATATTTAAAGAAATTGGTTACCTGCAAAATGGTAAGGTACGTATGAAAATACGGGAAAAAGCAGGATTCACTGTGATATATACCATAGACTAAAAATACTTATTTGAAATAATGTTTGTATCGCACTGTTCAGTTGGTATAAGTGTTAATACTATTATTACAGTTGGAATATTCAGTAATTACATTTTGTCTATAATAGGGGGAATAATTGAATGAAAATCGCAATATTATCCGACATTCACGAAGGACTTAACCGCAAAAAAACAAGGATTGATATCATGACATTATTAAATAATTGGCTCGATGCGAACCAGCCAGATGTATTTATTATAAGTGGTGACATGACAGCAGGTCCTGAAAAAAGTCTTAATCTGTTGAATCAACTTCAAAATTCAAATCCGCAAATTAAAATAATATTTGTTCATGGGAACCATGATGTTTATTATGGAGATTCAACTCAAGCATATGAAATTTTGCTTAAGTTCCCAGGTAATCTTGGTAATGGACCAATTAAATTGGATGATAATTGGGTAGTCATCGGTGAAGGTGGTTGGTATGATTATACATTTGGAATGAAGGACTATAATGCCGAACATTATGCTCTTGGAACATTCGGTAATTTTACATGGCCTGATAAAACCTATGCCAATTGGCCGATGGATGACCAAAATTTGACGGATTATTATGTTGAAAAAATTGAGAAATGGCTACAAGAGTATGAAGGAAAAAATATTATTATGGTTACGCATTATGAAGGAATTGAAATAATCTGCAACCCATTAGGCTACTATCCCCATGAATGGAACCATAGTTCCCCGGAAAAAGAGATCCATTCAACAATAAAAGTTATTGTCATTTAAAGTTATATTATGTAAATGGTTAAAGAAAAACGATGGATATCGCCCCGTTTATCGAAAAAAGCAGGACTTTCCTGCCTATAAGATAGGTTGCTATTGCTTTAGGTGTGGATACTAATTCCATATTGATTCTACAAGCTTTTTTTTGCCTAAAAATTAGAGGCTTATATTATAATAGTATATAATCATTTTTTGCTGATGAATGCTCTTTGGGATGCATATTTTAAAAATGTTGGGACGGAAAATGGAATGAAAAAAAATAAATTTACAATCATACTATTTACTTTGTTGCTTCTGTTTATTAATGGATGCTCAGGTGAAATTAATGCACCAAGAGAAAATAGTGAACTGGACGAAATTGTGTATGCCAGTACAAAGGATATACGCGACATCAATCCCCATTTATATAGTGGTGAAATGGCCGCTCAAAACATGGTTTTTGAACCTCTCGTGATCAATACTGACGATGGTGTTAAGCCATGGTTGGCTGAAAGTTGGGAGATTTCGGAAGATGGATTAGAATATACTTTTCATCTAAGACAAGATGTTACGTTTACAGATGGTGAACCGTTTAATGCACGGGCTGTTAAAATGAATATGGATGCTATTTTAGAAAACAAAAGTCGGCATGCTTGGCTCGATATGGTACATTTAATTAAAGAAAACATAGTCGTTGACGAATATACATATAAACTTGTTTTACAACAGCCATATTACCCTACTTTAATAGAATTAGGTTTAACCCGTCCATTTAGGTTTATATCGCCTTCAAGCTTTATAAATGGAACAACGAAAGAGGGTGTGAACGGGTATGTTGGGACTGGGCCTTGGATTTTATCAGAGCATAAAAACGACCAATATGCACGATTTATAGCCAATGATCACTATTGGGGAGAAAAACCTAAGGTACGTGCCGTCAGATGGAAAGTCATGCCAGATCATCAGTCTATATTACTTGCACTTGAAAAAGGGGATATCAATCTTATTTTCGGCTCTGACGGGGATATGGTTAATATCGATTCCTTTAAAGCTTTGGAAGATCAAGGTGTATTTCAGACACTATTAAGTGAACCGATTACATCACGTACAATCTTATTGAATTCAAACAGCCCAGTATTAAATAATTTACAAATTCGTGAGGCAATCCAGTATGCAATTGATAAAGAATCCATCGCTGACGGCTTGTTTAACGGATTAGAAACAGCTGCTTATACATTGTTTGCGCCAAATGTCCCATATGCAAATGTCGATTTGCCGAAAAGAACCTACAACCCTGTTTATGCAAAAGAACTTCTTGACCGAGCGGGTTGGAAGCTTGGTGAAGATCGATATCGCTATAAAGAGGGAAAAAAGTTGGAGATGACTATTTACTTTAATTCAGATAATGCCAGTGAACGTACGATTAGTGAATATTTGCAGCAGAATTTACAAGAGGTAGGAATAAGTCTAAAAATAGTCGGGGAAGAGAAACAAGCCTTTTTAGATCGCCAAAAGTCCGGGAAATTCGATTTGCAGTTTTCAACATCATGGGGAATACCGTATGATCCCCAATCTTTTGTATCCTCTTGGAGGATCCCGGCTCATGGCGATTACCAAGCACAATTGGGACTTGAGAATAAAGAATGGTTAGATCAAACAATAACAGCCCTATTAATAGAGCCCGATGCAGAAAAACGCCAGAAAATGTACACCGATATTTTATCCTATCTCCATAAGGAGGCTGTTTATGTACCGCTTACTTATTCTCGGACAAAGGCAATTTTTGATCCTGCCCTTAAAGGTGTTACATTTACCCAGTCACAGTATGAGATTCCTTTTGAAAAAATGTACTTCGAATAGTTCGATATGGATTTGGGGGTATAAATGAATAGATACATCCTAAATAGAATGCTAGGCATTGTTCCAATTGTTATTGGAATTTCCTTTCTATCCTTTGTTTTAATTAATCTAAATCCTAGTGATCCAGCGGAAGTTGCGCTACGTGTTAATGATGTAATCGCTACGGAACAAGCTGTAGCAGAAAAGCGTTTGGAGCTTGGATTGGACAAACCTTTTATGGAACGGTATCTTGATTGGATTTTTGGGAGTTTTCATGGGGATTTTGGGACTAGTTTTATAACAAAGGAGCCTGTCCTTGCTGAAATGAAGAACGCGATAGCAGCCACGCTTTTACTGGTGGCCGTTGCCCTGATTATGATTATGGTTGTGAGCATTACAGTAAGTATTTTTTGTGTGATTTACGAAAATAGCATAGGAGATCGTTTAATAAGAGCGGTCGTTTTTATCGGTGAAGCGATGCCGAGCTTTTGGATAGGAATACTCCTCATATGGTTCTTTTCTGTAAAACTAGGATTGTTCCCAATCGGCGGTATGGAAACACCTAGTTCTGTAGTCTTGCCAGCTCTTACTCTTTCACTCGGTTATATTTCGATGTATGTTCGATTGATCCGAAATAATATGGTGCAAAACAAAAGTGAATCCTATGTTTTTTATGCCCGCGTTCGAGGTCTTAAAAAGCGGGTAATATTAAAGCATATTTTAAAAAATTCGTTGCTATCAACAATAACAGCCATTGGTATGTCAATTCCCAAGCTGATTGCAGGTGCAGTCGTCGTAGAGAATATCTTTGCTTGGCCGGGTGTAGGAAGATTATGTGTAACGGCAATCTTTAATCATGATTATCCGATAATCCAAGCCTATATACTAATTATGGCTGTTTTATTTGTTGTTTTTAATTTACTCGTCGATATCATAACTGCGTTTGTAGATCCAAGAGTGAGAAAAGGGGCGTAATAGGTGTGCGATTAATAGAAAGACTTAAGAAAGATCGGCTTGCTGTACTATGTGTGGGCATTCTGCTCGTTATCATAATCGTTGGAATCTTTGCACCTTTTATTGCCCCAAATAGTCCAATCGATGTAAATGTGAAGGAGAAACTTGCAGGGGTTAGTTGGAAATATCCTTTGGGGACCGATCATCTTGGCCGTTGTATATTATCAAGATTGATATATGGAATTCGTACAACCGTTGTCCTATCAATAGCAGCAATGATGACAACGATCTTAATAGGAACTCTGTTAGGGTTGCTTGCCGGTTATTTTCGCGGCAAGGTTGATGAAATAATAATGAGAATTTGCGATGTTTTTTTATCAATACCAAGTGAGATCATGATCTTAGCAATCATTGGGATTTTAGGTACGGGTTTAGTAAATATCGTATCTGCAGCCATCATCGCTAAATTGGCTTGGTATACAAGGATGATTCGAACCATTGTCATTAAATATTCAGACAAAGGTTATATTCATTTTGCAAAAGTTAACGGATTAAGTACAGGCCACATTATGAAAAAGCATATTCTGCCTGGGGCTGCTGGTGAAATAATGGTCCTCGCTACACTTGATACTGGATCAGTAATTTTAACAATTTCAGCTCTTTCATTTTTAGGGTTGGGTGTGCAAGCACCTACACCAGAATGGGGAATGATGTTAAATGAAGCCAAGAATATTATGACAGTAGCACCTCTACAAATGCTCTTCCCTGGATTAGCAATCGTCCTTGTTGTTGCGGCGTTTAATTTTTTAGGAGACAGTTTACAAACTTCTCATCATATAAAAGGGGATAATATAACGAGGTGAGGACATGGTAGTCTTAGCTATGCAAAACCTAGTCATTAGGGACTTTAGGACAAAGGCTGTCCTTGTAAATGGGATTAATTTTACATTGGAGAGGAATAGCTGTCTAGCCATTGTCGGTGAAAGCGGTAGCGGTAAAACGGTCATCTTAAAGGCCATCTTAGGGCTTACAAATCCTTCACTTGAGGCTTCAGGCTCTGTTTTCTTTGACGGTATTGATTTGCTTCAAGCGAAAGGAGAAATGATTAGAAGGATAAGAGGTAGACGAATTTGTATGATCCTCCAAGACCCATTAACAGCCTTTGACCCAGTCTATACAATTGGAAATCAAATGGCTGAAACTTTATGTGAACATCTCCAAATTTCTAAAAAAGAAGCCATGAAACGGTCACTATTTGAACTCCAACGGATGAATATAGGCGAGCCATTGGACGTTTTAAAAAAATATCCTCATCAGCTTTCAGGTGGGATGTTACAACGATGTATGATTGCCATCGTAATGGCGATGAAACCGGAGATTATAATTGCAGATGAACCAACTACTGCCCTTGACTCTATTAACCAAAATGAAGTATTAGCAGAATTTCAGAAAATTAGAAACGAATATCGCACTTCACTTATTTTTGTTTCCCATGATCTTAAAATCGTGCAGAGTCTTGCAGATTACGTGTTAGTTTTGAAGGATGGAAAACAGGTGGAGTATGGTAGAGCGGAAGATATATTTTCACACCCAAAACACGAATACACAAAGTATTTACTAAACAGTCGAGATAAAGTAACCGAAGCCTTTATAAAGGCGATGAGTTTGGGGATTAGAAATAATGATTGAAGTAAAAAGAGTAAGTAAATCTTATTCGAAAGGTGAATATTGGTTTAGGGAAGATAATCAAACGGTATTAAAAGATATAACTTTTACAGTAAAGGCTGGGGAATGCGTAGGTTTGGTTGGAGAAAGTGGCAGTGGAAAAAGTACGCTAAGCCGAATTATAACGGGTCTTGAAAAAGCGGATAAAGGCGATGTACTTATTGATGGAAAAGTCGTCCCAGAGTGGAAGAAGGAAAATAAGGGACGAATGAGTATCGTATTTCAGGACTATGCTTCTTCTGTAAATCCAAACTTCACAGTAAAGGAAATTATTAGTGAACCGCTACTTGCGTTAGGTCAAAAAAATGATCGGATAGAAATCATAAATGAATTATTGGAAAAGTTTAGATTAACGAAATCATTACTTAACCGCTATCCACATGAAATAAGTGGGGGGCAATTACAAAGAGTGTGCCTTTTAAGGGCGATTAGTACATCCCCAAGATTTTTAGTGTTAGATGAGGCGTTAAGCGCTTTAGACGCGCCAACACAATCCCAATTATTAGAGTTATTAACTAGAATTAAGCGAGAAAGCAGGGTAACATATTTGTTTATCACACATGATATACTGTCAGCTGTGAAGCTTTGTGACAGAATATTGTTTTTATATAAAGGGGAAATAGTAGAGCAAATAGCGACGAATCAGCTTGCATATGTTCAACATGAGTACTCAAAAAAATTATTACATTCTGTTGCCAATGTCATCTTTCAAGAAAACAAGAGGGGTGTCTTCTAAGTTGAATACAATTCAATCCTTTATGATTAGAAGGGTTTCTAAAGATAACTACAGCCAAGTGATGGACTTTATTATTAGGCTCCGTAAAGAACTCTTTCCAATGTTATCCCAAGAGGATGTTCCAAAGGATCTCGTCTGTTTTGAAGAATATTATCACAATCAGGATGACGCAGCATTATTTGCAGCATTTTTATTAAATGGATACGTAGTAGGTACAATTGGGGTCCTTCCCTATGATGGACGTTTTAACCAGCTCCAGCAATTTTATGGCAATACTAATATGGCTGAAATTGTAAAATGTTATGTGGATTCTAACTATAGACGCTTGGGTATTGGCACCCGTTTATACAAAACCGCATTAGACTTCAGCCGTTCTGCCGGATATGAAGATCTTTACTTACATACCCATCCGTTTCTGCCTGGAGCTATTCCGTTTTGGAAAGCCAAAGGCTTTAGAAGCAGGATAGTGGAGGACGACCCGATTTGGAATACGATACATATGGATAAAAAATTAGTTTAAAGTCAAAGACGGCATTTACCAAAAATATATTGTTACCATGTTAATGCAGTTAAGGAGAATTAGTGAACAACTAAAAAAATCACATGATATTTTAAGATAATATGATAAATTCTAAAATAGGATGGTAAATATAACCTCCTATTTTTTATTTGTTTTTCCTTAAAGAATGGAGCTTCGCTTGGAGGGAGATTGCTTATGAATGAAAGAAAGTCCATCTATGAAACTGCACTGGAACGAGGGATATCTCGTCGAAACTTTTTAAAGATGTGTACAGCGTTAGCTGCAACAATGGGGTTGGACTTTTCCCAAACCGACCATGTTGTTAAAGCAATGGAAACTAAGAAAAGGGTGCCTGTTATATGGTTACAATTTCAAGATTGTACCGGTTGTTCTGAGTCGTTTATCCGTTCTACTCATCCGAAGGCTGAAAGCGTTTTACTTGATATGGTCTCACTTGAGTACACTGAACTATTATCGGTGGCATCTGGACATCAAGTAGAAGCAGCCCGAAAGCATGTTATTAAAAATTATCCTGGTGAGTACATCCTTTGTGTAGAAGGCAGTGTCCCTGGAGAAGATTATTATTGCACTGTCGGTGGACATTCTGCTAAAGATACTTTGCTTGAAACAGCAAAAGATGCCATGGCGGTTATTACTTATGGTAGTTGCTCTTCCTGGGGAGGCATACCAGCCGCTTATCCAAACCCGACAAAGGCTGTTTCTGTAAGGGATATTGTCAAAAACAAGCCGGTCATTTTAGTGCCGGGTTGTCCGCCGATTGCGGAAGTAATGACGGGTGTGATTGCCCATTTTATTACTTTTGGTACAGTACCAGAGCTTGACCATCATGGCAGACCGAAGGCGTTTTACCGTCACCGGGTTCATGATAAATGTAATCGTCGTGCCTATTTTGATGCTGGTTTATTTGTGGAATCATTTGATGATGAAGGAGCAAAACAAGGTTATTGTCTTTATAAAGTTGGCTGTAAAGGACCAACTACGTATAACTCCTGTGCTGAAATGCGCTGGAATGGCGGCGTTAGTTATCCAATCCAATCTGGTAACCCGTGTATTGGTTGTTCAGAGAAAAATTTCTGGGATAACGGTCCATTCTTTGAGCGGCTTGCTGAAATCCCTGGAGGCCAAACGACATTTAATCCTGAGAAGGTTGGACTATATGCCGCAGGTGTGACAGCTGTCGGTGTTGCTGCACATGCTACAGCTACTGCAGTAAAGAAAAAGATGGATGAAAAACAAAAACAATAGTTTACGGTAGAGGTGAAATATAAATGGCACAACGTATTGTAGTCGATCCAGTTACACGTATAGAGGGTCACTTACGGATTGAAGCGGATATAAATAATGGTGTAATCGAGAGAGCGTACAGCTCTGGAACAGCGGTGCGTGGAATTGAATTAATCGTTAAAGACCGGGATCCACGTGATGTTTGGGCGTTTGTTCAGCGTATCTGTGGAGTTTGTACAACAACACATGCATTGGCATCCATCCGTTCGGTTGAGGATGCGCTAGATATTAAAATTCCCAAAAATGCCCATTTAATTCGCGATATTATGAACGCGGCAGTGTTTGTCCATGACCATGTCGTTCATTTCTATCATTTACATGCACTTGACTGGGTAGATATCGTCAGTGCTTTAAACGCAGATCCAAATGAAACGAGCCGCATTGCCCAATCGATCTCCGACTGGCCTAAATCATCACCTGGTTATTTTAAAGAAATCAAAGAAAAAGTACAAAAAATCGTTGATAGTGGTCAATTGGGCATTTTTGCTAACGGATACTGGGGACACCCTGAATATAAACTTCCGCCGGAAGTGAATTTACTAGCAGTAGCCCACTACTTAGAAGCATTGGATTGGCAAAAGGAAATCGTTAAAATACATACAATCTTTGGTGGTAAAAATCCGCATCCACATTATGTTGTCGGTGGTATGGCTACACCGATTGATATTAATAGTGATAACGGTATCCATGCTGAGCGTTTAATGCACGTTTCACAGCTAATAGACGAGGCTAATGAGTTTGTAAACAAGGTATATATACCAGATCTATTAGCAATCGGTTCTTACTATAAGGACTGGTTATACGGTGGGGGCCTAAATAACTATTTATCATATGGAGACTTTGCAACTGGTGATATTCGGGATGTTAACACCTACCGTATGCCACGGGGAGTCATTTTAAATGGGGACTTAACGAAGGTATTGGATATCGATCCAACGGATCCTGAGCAGGTCAAGGAGTTTATTGATCACTCTTGGTATTCCTATGATGGTAAGGATAATGGTGGAAAGCATCCGTGGGAGGGTGAAACAACCTTAAATTACACTGGACCTAAAGCTCCTTTTACGGAATTGAATACGGCTGAAAAATACAGCTGGATTAAAGCTCCGCGCTGGAAGGAAGAGCCGATGGAGACAGGTCCATTAGCTAGATTAATCGTAGGATATGCAAAAGGGCAAAAGGAGATTGTGGAAATTGTTGATGCAACATTAGAAAAATTAGGCGTTGGAATAGAGGCTCTTCAATCTGCATTAGGTCGTACAGTTGCACGCGGCTTAGAATCAGTCTTAGTTGCAAAATGGATGAGAGAGGATATGGACCAGTTATTAACCAACATAAAGAATGGTGACCAAGTTACATTTGACCGTACAAAATGGGAACCAAAAACATGGCAGAATCAGGCAAAAGGAGTTGGCTGGGTGGAAGCGCCTCGTGGTTCGCTCGGACACTGGGTAGTCATAGAGGATGCAAAGGTGAAAAGTTATCAGGCTGTTGTACCTACTACATGGAATGCTTCCCCAATTGATGGAAACGGTAAAATCGGGGCATATGAAGCTTCTTTGGCTGGAACTCCTGTTCATGATCCCAATCTGCCGTTGGAAATTATCCGGATTATTCATTCCTTTGACCCGTGTCTAGCCTGTGCGGTTCATTTAACAGACCTGGAAAACAATAAGACAACTGA
This sequence comes from Schinkia azotoformans, assembly GCF_035811335.1. Lineage (NCBI taxonomy): Bacteria > Bacillati > Bacillota > Bacilli > Caryophanales > Bacillaceae > Schinkia > Schinkia azotoformans. The sequence continues at coordinate 17,970 of NZ_JARSMD010000046.1, read as the reverse complement.
AATTAAATTAGGATAAAAGGGGGTTCAACTGATGATTAACCCTTCTAATAAAGCGTTCGACCCGGATGGATTAAGAATTTCCGAAAAGAAGGGGGGGCATATTTATGTTTGGCAGGCCCCGGTCCGTGTTTTTCACTGGATTAATGCAGCGGCTATTATCATTTTAATGGTAACTGGGATTTATATTGGCAGACCGTTCGTTAGTGCCCCTATCCCTGAAGAGGCCTCGTACAACTTTTTAATGGGCTGGGTCCGAATCGTTCACTTTGTTACAGCGTTTATTTTCACATTTAATTTGGTTATTCGTTGGTATTGGGTATTTGCAGGGAATGAGTACGCAACTTCCAACCTACTAAGAAAAGACTTTTGGCTCGGCATCTTTGAAACATTAAAGTCTTATTTATTCTTACCAAACAAGAAAAAGCACTACATCGGACATAACCCGTTAGCCCAATTGAGCTATTGGCTCTTTATTGGCGTTGGTTCAATCATTGTTATTTTTACGGGATTTTATATGTTTCTTGAGCCACAACCTGAATCGACTTTGGGAAAACTATTCAGCTGGGTTCCTTACGTATTTGGTAACAGCTTTACAATCCGTTCTTGGCATCATATTGCGGCATGGGGCTTTATGGTCTTTATGATCGTCCATGTTTACATGGCATTTCGTGAGGATTGGTTACAAAAGAATGGAACATTGTCATCCATTTTTACTGGCTACAAGCATGAGCAAGAACATATTGAAGGTGGAGAAATTGACAAAACTAAAAAACAAGCAAACTAATAAAATCTCAATACTTGGAATCGGCAACACCCTCTATTCTGATGAGGGTGTTGCTATCCATGTGTTGCCTTTACTCGAAAACGCCTTAGCGGGCTTTGAAAATGTTGAGATTATTGAAGGGGCTACAGACGGTATGCGCCTTTTAGGACCAGTGGAAGAAGCCGACTATTTATTAATTATCGATGCTATTAATGCCGGAGAAGCGGGAGGAACATTAATTACAATTAGTAATGATGATATTCCACAGTATTTTGGAGTGAAAATGTCAATTCATCAAGTAGGCTTTCAAGAAGTTTTATTTGCATCAAAGATTCGTGACAAATTACCAAATGAAATGGTTATGATTGGCGTTCAACCGGAATCATTAGTATTAGGTGTTGAATTGTCTGATACTGTACGTGCTGTATTACCAGATTTAGTGATTGCGGTTGTAGAGCAAGTGAAGAAGTGGAGCAACTAAAATGGATCGCTTAGGTTTTTTTTCTTATGTCAAAAAGAGCCTCGTAAATACAGTTAAGGAAATTAGTGTGCCTTTTGTTGAGGAGGATATAAAAAAGGTTGATCGATGGATTGACGATTTGGCAGGGATTGAGTGGATTCCAATCCAAGGAAAAGAGTTAGATGACGCAGTTGGCTACAAGGATTTATATATTGCAAACAAACATTTTCTATCATTTTTTAATGGTGAAGATGTTCGCATTTATGAAAAGGTGTGTCAAAAATGTCATATAATTGTTCATTGGCTAAGTTATGATGAAAGTTTAAAATGTTTTCAATGTGATACTTCATTCAAAGTCAAGGAGAGGCAAGGTGAATTACAACTAAAAGAATACCGGGCAAAATGTGAAAACGGCATTTGGTTTATTGGTATTCTTTAAATTTTACAATATTTACCACTATAAGGAAGATGTATATGCATGAAATGGCTTTAATGGGTGATATATTAAACATCGTTGGTACAAATGCCAAAAATCAAAGCATAAGAAAGGTGAATAAAGTACATTTAATTGTTGGAGATTTGAGTAATGCTTTACCTGATGCACTGGAGATGGCCTTTGATATCTATAAAAGGCAAGGCATTGACTTTTTAAACGAATACTCCCAATTAGTGATCCATCGTGAGGAAGCGAAAGCTATTTGTTCGCTTTGTCAAAGAGAGTATGTGCCTGATCAAAGGATTGCAGTTTGTCCGGAATGTCATATACCTACTGGAAGGTTGATCTCAGGTGAAACATTTAAAGTAGATTCGTATGAAGGGGAATAAGGAGGAAAAAGACGATGAAAGTTATCTTAGGAGAAGATGTACTAGTAGACAATAACACAGCAGCAGCTTTTAATAGAGAACAATTCGTAAAAAATAATATTCTCGTAATCAACCTTATGAGTTCACCAGGTGCCGGTAAAACAACACTGCTGCAGAAAACAGTGGCCTGCCTTTCTAATGAATTTCGCATTGGTGTTATAGAAGGTGATCTAGCCACAGAAATAGACGCCAACCGAATTCGTGAGGCTGGAGCACAGGCGGTTCAAATTAATACCGGTGGCGGCTGTCATTTGGATGCTAGAATGATAGCGAAGACTTTACCACAATTTGATCTAGAGCATTTTGATATATTGTTTATTGAGAATGTAGGGAACCTCGTTTGCCCATCAGGCTATGATCTAGGTCAAAATCATAAAATAGCGATATTAAGTGTTCCTGAAGGAAATGATAAAATTCCTAAATATCCAGTGATGTTCCGTCGCACTGAAATGGTCATTCTCAATAAGATTGATCTTCTTCCGTATTTGGATTTTAGTGTTGAACAAGCTATAGAAGATTTAAAAGGAATTAATCCTGATTCTAGTCTAATGATAGTATCCGCTAGAACAGATGAGGGGATGGATCAATGGATCAATTGGATCAGGAGTGCCTATCAACAATGCCAAAGGCAATCTTAGTAAGAATAAAAGGACGGGTTCAAGGTGTGGGATTCCGTCCCTTTGTCTATCAACTTGCGAAAAAGTATGGTTTGAAAGGAACTGTGCAAAATAATATGGATGGTGTTCGCTTAGTATTGGAAGGGCAGGAAAAAACACTGTGTTATATGTTGGATGAACTAGAAAATAAGAGTCCACGCTTAAGCAGAATGGATTCAATAGAGAGCGAAGAACTCTCTTATTCTAACTTTCAAGATTTTACTATTATTCCAAGTGAACGGTTGGGTACATCTTCACTTGTGATTCCTGTCGATGCATCGGTTTGTGATGATTGCTTAAAGGAAATGAATGATCCTACAAATTTTCGGTTTCAGTATCCGTTTATTAATTGCACCCAATGCGGACCACGTTACACAATTATTGATGAATTACCATATGACCGCACCTTTACAGTCATGCGTGAATTTGAAATGTGTGAAAAATGCCGAAATGAATACAACGATCCAACAAACCGCCGCCACCATGCCCAACCAATCGCATGTCCGTTTTGTGGACCAAAGGTTACTCTTTATTCAATAAATGGTAAAAAAGAGGCTACTGGGTCCGAGGCTATTCATTTAGCTAAGGAGCAGTTGAAAGCGGGAAAAATATTGGCGGTAAAAGGGATTGGTGGCTATCATCTTGCTTGCGATGCAACGAATCAAAAAGCAATTGAGGAACTAAGGAGAAGAAAAACAAGACCACAAAAACCATTGGCAATTATGGTGAAAAATATAGAGTTGGTAAAAACAAGTTGTGAAGTGAATTCACTTGAGGAAAAAGCTTTAATCTCAACAGAAGCTCCAATTGTCGTTCTTAGACAAAAGCAACCGCATCAATTACCAACAGCTCTGGCACCTGGAATCAAGACTCTCGGTGTCATGCTTCCTTATACGCCACTACATCACCTGTTATTCGCTGAAAGCAAGCTGGACTATCTTGTGATGACAAGTGCCAATCCATCTGGGATGCCAATGCTATATAAGGATGATGAAGCGTTTGATTATTTAGGTGATATCGCTGATTATGTGTTGACGGGAAATCGAAAAATCAAGCACCCTATTGATGACTCCGTAATTCAGGTGATTAATAGTGAAATAACATTTTTACGACGGGCGAGAGGATATGTCCCTGACCCGATTTATACAAAGAATAGTCATCACGGTGTTCTTGCTTTTGGTTCCCAGCAAAAAAATACATTTGCAATTGGAAGACATCATGAGATTTTTGTCGGGCCACATATTGGGGATATGAACCATTACAATATGCTTCAGCACTATAACCAAGAATTAGACCATCTCCTTCAATGGATGGGGCCATTTGAAAACCCTGTAATTGCAATCGATAAGCATCCCGGTTATACCGTTCGTGAATTGTTGGATAAGTTTAATCCTTCCAAGGTTGTCGAAGTCCAGCACCATCATGCCCATCATGTTTCTTGTATGGTTGACAATGGAGTGGACGAGTGTTGCTTTGGGATTATCCTTGATGGAACCGGATACGGGGAGGATGGGAATGTTTGGGGATTCGAAATTTTATACGGTGATGCCGTAAATTACAAACGTTTAGCCCATTTGCGCTATACTCCACTTCCAGGAGGAGAAAAGGCGATTAAAGAGCCATGGAGAATCGCGGTAGGAATGCTGATTGAACATTTTGGGGTAGAGGGAAAAAAGGTATCTGAACAGCTATTTCCTGAAAAAAAATATGAAATTGGCATTATTCATAACATGATCGAAAAAACTCTCAATAGTCCTCTTGCAGGTTCATGTGGTCGACTTTTTGATGCTGTAAGTGCAATCTTAGGAGTTTGTACAACTTCCAGCTATGATGGAGAAGCTGCTATCAAGCTTTCAGAACTAATGGATGCAACGGCGTCCTTATCGAATAATGGCTATGGTTATCAGTTTAATAGGGTGGGAGAACTGCTTGAAATTGATTTTGCACGATGTCTTTCAGGAATTGTTCACGATTATGTAAACGGTCGTAACAAGAAAGAAATTATCCATGCCTTCCACGAAACCATTGTAAAAGCTTGTCGAGATTGCATTAAAATAATGAGTACCCAGTTGCCTCAAGCAAATCGTAAGGTAGTTTTGTCAGGCGGTAGTTTTCATAATCCGTTTTTAGTAACACAAATGAAAAGAATTCTAGAAATGGAAGGTTTTAGAGTGTATACCCATAAACAAGTTCCTTGTAATGATGGGGGTCTTTCCTTAGGGCAACTAAAGGTTGCCTCAGCACAAAACTGATTGAATTATGCGCAAGATGAAAGGAGATATTTCGATGTGCGTAGGTGTACCTGCTAAAGTTCTTGAAAAACAAGAATATAGTGCTGTCGTAGATGTGATGGGTTCACGGATGACGGTTGGTATCATTTTTGTTCCAGAAGTTGAAATTGATGATTTTGTTGTTGTTCATGCTGGACAAGCCATGTCCATTATCGATGAAAAATTCGCAAAAGAAAGCATGGATGAATGGAGGAAGCTTGCTGATGTTAGAGATGCTTGAACAAACATCTAATCCGGAAATTAGCAAAAGACTTCTTGAAAAAACGATACAACATGCAAAAAAATTCGAAGAAAAATATGGTCATAAACCAGCTTTTATGGAGGTTTGTGGTTCACACACGATGGCTTTAGCTCGCACAGGAGTAAAAAAGGCTCTTCAGGCCCATGTCAAATTAATTTCCGGACCGGGTTGTCCTGTTTGTGTAACCGATCAAAAATCAATTGATGCTATGATTGAGTTAGCGAATGGAGAAAATCGCATCATTTGTACATTTGGTGATATGATCCGTGTTCCGGGTACAAAGCGAACCTTAATGGAAGCAAAAACTGAAGGTGCAGATATCCGTATTATCTATTCACCAACTGATGCTGTTCGAATTGCGGAGGAAAATCCTACTAAAGAAGTTATCTTTTTAGGTGTAGGGTTTGAAACGACAATCCCGATCTTAGGGGTGGCTTTAAAGACTGCTTATGAAAAACAAGTTAAAAACTTTTCAATGTGGGTCACAACAAAGCTTGTTGAGCCTGTTCTCCGCACTTTATTAGATGCTGGTGAAGTAAAAGTCGATGGCTTTATGCTACCAGGCCATGTTTCAATTGTCTTAGGAAGAAAAGGGTACCAGTATTTGGTTGATGAATATAAGATTCCTGGTGTTATTACTGCTTTTGAGCCCGTCGAGCTTCTAAGTGGAATCTATCATCTTATCGATCTATTGCTTGAAGAACGAGTCGATATAATTAATAACTATAAAAGGATTGTGACTGAGGATGGCAACCCAGTTACTCAAAAGATTTTGGAAACGTATTTCAAGCCTTGTGATGAAGCTTGGCGTGGATTAGGGATCATTCCGAATAGCGGGTTAGATATCCATGATAATTTTGCAAATTTAAATGCAAAAAATAGATTTGAGGTTCAGGTTGGCGAGCCTAAAAAGACAAAATGCCGTTGTGGTGAAATTATTTGTGGCTTAGTTGGTCCTGAGGATTGTAAATTATTTGGAAAGGCCTGTACACCAGCAAACCCAATTGGACCGTGTATGGTGTCTGGTGAAGGTAGTTGTGCTGCCCATTACCAATACATGAGGGAGGAATAATTATGAGTGAACGGATTAGTTTAGCACATGGTGATGGCGGTGAATGGGCCCATAAACTTATTCAGGATGTTTTTGTAAGGAACTTTGGACATCAAAAGGAAGCACAATTAGATGCAGCTCCACTATCCCTTTCAAGGGCTGAAATAGCCTTTACAACAGATAGTTTTGTAGTCAGGCCGATCTTTTTCCCCGGCGGAAATATAGGCAAGCTAGCGGTTGCCGGCACTGTGAACGATCTTGCAGTAACAGGTGCTAAGCCTGAGTATTTAACAGCTTCCTTTATTATCGAAGAGGGATTTCCAATCAGTGATTTAAAAAGCATCGTGGAGTCCATGTTTCAGGAGGCTAAAAAAGCTGGAGTTCGGATTGTTGCAGGAGATACGAAGGTAGTTGAACGGGGAAGTGCAGACGGACTTTACATTAACACTACTGGAATAGGGATTTTTGAATCCGAAGAAAAACGTGTCAAGCCTGAAAGTATCAAAGAGGGTGATTCCATTATTATTAGTGGGACCATTGGCGATCATGGGATTGCGATTTTAAGTGCCCGTGGTGAACTTGGAATCCAGACCGACCTTTCGAGCGATTGTGCTTCCCTTAACCATATGATTCAAGACGTTTTGAACGTTTCTAATCATGTGAAAATGATGAGAGACCCAACGCGTGGAGGGTTAGCTACAACACTAGTGGAAATATGTGAGGATTTCCAGATCACAATGGAGATTGAGGAAAGATCGATACCTATTAAAAACCAAGTACATGGTGCCTCTGATATTTTAGGTTTTGACCCTCTTTATCTGGCAAACGAGGGTAAGATCATATTCATAGTCGCAAAAGAGGATGAAGATAAAGTATTGCATGTGTTACAGCGACATAATGAGGGAAAGGATGCCTGTGTGATCGGTAAGGTTACATCAAAGGATAAAGGGCAGCTTTTTATAACTACCCCGATTGGAAGTAAAAGGAGGTTGAATAGACTAGTAGGTATGCAACTTCCTAGAATATGTTAAATGTAAAAGAGGGTGTCACTAACGTTCACGGGGACATCCTTTTGTATTCCATATAAACAAAAAACTCCCGCTTATCGTAAAAATATTTGTAATATTTTGTTGTTTTTTGTCGTGAATAATTATACCATTATATTTATCTAGCTTTAAGTTAATGTAAGGGGAGTCGTAGTATTTATGGTTGAAAAGAAAAGGTTTAGTTCCAATAGTATCCGAACAAAATTTATAGCATCATTTTTATTAGTATCATTGATTCCTTTATTAATCGTTTCTTTGTTAGTATCTAACTTAAACAGCAAAATCACTATTTCTAAAGAAAAAGAATCAATGCATGGCCTCGTTTTAAGTAAAGCACAGGCAATGGATGAATGGTTCCGGACTCAAATGGCTGAACTACAACTAGTAGCGGAAACAGAAACCATTAAATCAATGGATAATGAACGGATTTTCCCGTTTATTTCAATTGTTAACGAAAGATCAGAAGTCTTTGAGACCAATTTTATCGTTAATTCTAAAGGGACTGTTATTTCTCATACAACCCCGAAAAATATCGGCTCTGATTATAGTGACCGTTCCTATGTTCAAGCGGCATTAACAAAAGGCGAGTCATCCTACTCTGAAGTATTAATATCTAAAGCAACGGGCAATCGAATTGTAGTTGTAGCTACTCCAATAAAAGATAATGGTGGAAAAGTGATTGGTGTACTAGCCGGGTCCGCGAATTTTGAGGCTCTTGTTGATACATTTTTAAAGGATGGGATTGATAAAGCCTCTGGTATTACGCTTGTAGATGCTGAAAAACGCCTACAAGTAGCACCTAATAAAGAAGATATTTACTCAACAATTGATGAAGCCTCTATCAGTAGTACATTGAAAGCAGCGCTCAGAAAAAGTTTAGTTGAATCTGGAATTTCTTTATTTGAACTATCAAATGAAAACTTTTTAATTGCGTATGCACCAATTCAAACGGTGGGCTATGGGTTAAGCATCAGTATGCCCGAGAAATTAGCTTTGGAAGAATCTAATGCGATTGAAAAACTAACATATCTGATAATAGTGATTTCGTCCATTTTGATTATCGCTCTTGCTTACTCTATTATTACTAAATTGATAAAGCCAATTCTAGCAGTTTCCGAAGGTATGAAAACTGTAGCAAACGGTGATTTAACCAGTCAACCTCTTGAAGTGAAGTCCAATGATGAAATTGGAAATTTAACTGCAAGCTTCAACGAAATGGTTGTTAATATGAAGGAGGTCATTAAAACAGTAGCCAATACAGCAGCACAGGTTTCAGCTTCCTCTGATGAATTAATGGCTAGTGCTGAACATACAAATGTGGCTACTGAACAAGTGACAGCTTCAGTTCAAGAAGTAGCAGGCAGTGCTGAGAAACAAACATACGAGGTTGAACATAATGCAAGAGCATTGGGAGAGGTTTCCAATGGTGTCAATCGGATTGTGGATAGTTCTAAAAAAGTATTCGAGCTTGCAAACCATACAACTACGCTAGCCGAAATTGGAGGCCAATCTGTTCAGGATACCGTGAACCAAATGAATTCCATTCATTCGTCTGTTAACGAATCCAATACGATGATTAAATCCCTATATGAGCGTTCACGTGAAGTAAGTTCTATATTGGATGTTATTACTGGTATCGCAGAGCAAACGAATCTGCTTTCCCTAAATGCTGCAATTGAGGCTGCAAGAGCGGGAGAACATGGCCGTGGATTTGCAGTCGTAGCTGATGAGGTGCGCAAGCTTGCGGAGCAATCGCAACAATCTGCCAAAGAAATTCTTGCAATAGTGGAAGGAATCCAAAAGGACACGGAAAGTTCAGTGCAAATTATGGCTCGTGTGACAGATGATGTCCAAGTAGGGGTTAAAGTTTCAAATGAAGCAATAGAGAAATTTAATGGGATCCTTCAAAGTACAAAGGAAATTACGCCGCAAATGGAAGAGGTATCCGCGATAGCGGAGCAAATGTCAGCTGCCGTACAGCAGGTATCTGCTACGATTAATGATCTTTCAGTAATTGCAAAAGGGAACGCTACAACAGCAGAAGAAGTAGCTGCATCAACAGAAGAACAAATGGCTTCCATGCAAGAAATAACAGCATCAGCCAATACTCTTTCATCAAAAGCGGAAGAATTAAATCAATTGATTTCTAAGTTTAAATATAAAAACTAGCAAGAAACAAAAAAGCTTACGTTCATCGCGTAAGCTTTTTTTAAAAATACATGGTGAGAAAGAACTTGAACAACAACCTGTTAATAATATGGAAATAAACATAATGTGACAATTTAACTGGTATGGTACTCAATATTAAAAAATATAATTATTTTATAGCGATATTTTTTTAAAAAGAAGTAATGTGATACAATAATTTTGACTTTTCTTACCTGTATTTTTACAGTAAAATATCTATGTACTTAAATTATTTAGTTATTTAAAAGTGGAAATCTTCTTAGAATGAAGAGCAAACTGCAAATGAAAAGGAGTAATCTTATGGAAAAGGTGTTTATTCTCGGTCATAAAAATCCTGACACAGATTCAATCTGTTCTGCGATTGTCTATAATGACTTAAAAACAAAATTAGGATTTAATACGGAAGCAATCCGTTTAGGAGAAATTAACGGGGAAACAAAATTCGCCCTTGACTATTTTGGAGCAAAAGAACCGCGTTTGGTTGAACAAGTTGCTTCTGAAGTAAGTACGGTTATTTTAGTAGACCATAACGAGCGTCAGCAAAGTGCGAATGATATTACAGAAGTGCGAATCGCAGAAGTAATTGACCATCACCGTGTCGCAAACTTCGAAACAAAGGATCCTTTGTATTTCCGTATTGAGCCGGTTGGTTGCACAGCAACCATTTTAAACAAAATGTACAAAGAAAATGGCGTTGCGATCGAAAAAGAAATTGCAGGCTTAATGCTTTCTGCTATTATTTCTGATTCATTATTATTTAAATCACCGACATGTACACAGCAAGATGTGGATGCTGCTAAAGAATTAGCAGCCATTGCGGGTGTAGATGCTGAAGATTATGGATTAGAAATGTTAAAAGCTGGCACTAATTTAAGTTCAAAAACTGCTGCTGAGTTAATCACACTTGATTCTAAAGAGTTTCCTATGGGAACTGCAAGGGTTCAAGTTGCTCAGGTAAATGCGATTGATCCAAACGATATTCTTGTACGTCAACAAGAGTTGGAAGAGGCTATGACAGCATTTATTAAAGAAAAGAACTTAGATTTATTCGTTCTAGTTGTAACGGATATTTTAAAGAGTGATTCAATTGCGCTAGCTCTTGGAGATTCAACTTCTAATCTTGAGGAAGCTTTTAAGGTTAAATTAAATAATAATTTAGCGATTTTACAAGGTGTTGTATCACGCAAGAAGCAAATCGTTCCACAATTAACTGAAAGTTTTACAAGTAAGCAAACATTATAAAATTGGGATTAAAATAGAAAGCCGCACTGTCCGAATTGAAATCCGGGCAGTGTGGCTTTTAACGTTATTTTTTATTATTCAATAATCTTCAAGATATCTGCGACTTCTTTACGGGCCAATCTTTTTGGTGTTTCTTTTGGATACCCTAAAGCAATAACCATGTTAATCGTTTTACTTTCTTCAATATGTAAATACCCGCGTAATCGTTCTTCAGCAAGTAAAACAGGGCCAGTCATTGGACAAGTACCCAATCCTTTGGCATGGGCTGCTAACATTAAATTTTGGGAAGCTAGGCAGCTGCTTTTTATTCCTTCTTCTCGCCATACTTCGTCAGGAACAAGGTCGATCGGGTTAAACACTTTTTCCCTAAACTTAGATTCGTATGGTGTTGCTAAGCAAATAACCAAGACAGGCGCATCTGAAAAAGCAGTGGCATAAGGACCAAATGATTTGAGCAGCATTTTAGCTGGTCTATCTAAACCACGTTCTTCTGCGTCTTTCGCTCTTTCGTGAAGGGCATCCCAAGTTAATTCTTCGATCTTCTTTATCTTTTCCTTATCTTTAATCACGATAAATTCCCATGTTTGTGAGTTTGTGTCACTAGGGGCGTATCTAGCGCAATCAATTAACTCAATAATATCTTCGTTTGATACTTCTTTTTCTTCGAATTTTCTTACACTTCTTCTGCCTAAAACAATTTCTTTAAACTGACTGTAATCCATAAAAACCTCCATCAAACCATTTATAAACATAATAAACTAACTCTATCAAAATATAGCATACTTTTACAACAAAAACTGCCTTATCCCTCATCAAAAGGAGCTCGAGTCCATATTGGTGAGGATAAAAGCAGGTTATCTATTATCAAAAGGAGCTCGAGTCCATATTGGTGAGGATAAAAGCAGGTTATCTATTATCAAAAGGAGCCCGAGTTCATTTTGGTGAGGATAAACGGAAGTTATCTATCATCAAAAGTAAATCGAGCCCACTTTAGTGAGGATAAATGTAAAAGCATTAAATTGAAGACAGGATACCACGCAAATGTAACGAGCAATTTAAGAAACTTTCTGACCTTCTATCGAAACGACGGTATTTTTTCCTTCAGCTTTGCTGCTAGGTATAACATTAAACATAATGTTTAGTGCAATTGCTGTTAAGCTGCCGGCGACGATCCCGTTGCTTGTTAAAATTTGAACACTGGAAGGTAATTGAGCGAACATTTCAGGAACGGTAGTTACACCTAAGCCCATACCAACAGAGCAGGCAATAATTAATAAATTTCCTTGGGTATCAAAACTAACATTGCTTAACATCTTAATCCCATAAGCGACTACCATTCCGAACATCGCTACCATTGCACCGCCTAGTACTGGCTCAGGAATTATGGTAGTAATGGCCGCAATTTTTGGAACTAATCCTAAAATAACAAGGATAAAGCCTGCCATAAAAATCGTATTTTTCGATTTAACTCCCGATAGCTGGACAAGGCCGACGTTTTGCGAGTAGGCTGTATAAGGTAAAGCGTTAAATATACCGCCGAGCATAATCGCCAATCCTTCTGCTCGGTAGCCCTTTGTTAAATCTTGTTGCGATAGCTTTTGCCCGCAAATGCTGCTTAACGCAAGGTACACACCTGTAGATTCTATTAAACTAACAATATTAACCAAGGTCATCGTTAAAATTGGTGTTAGTTCAAAGGTAGGTGTTCCAAAATAAAATGGCTGCACCATATGTACCCAAGAAGCTTCGCCAACTTTTGAAAAATCAACGAGCCCCATAAAAGAAGCTGCAATCGTACCGATGATCATTCCTAATAAAATGGAGATAGAACGAATAAAGCCAGTGAAAAATTTGTTTAGTAATAAAATAATGACTAAAACACCAAATGAAAGCATTAAAAACTTCGGATTTCCAAACTCTGGATTCCCTTGTCCACCAGCCATGTTATTGATAGCGGTGGGAATTAATGTAATACCAATGATTGTAACGACGGAACCAGTTACAACAGGAGGGAAGAATTTAAGCAACTTACCGAAATATTGGGCGATCAAAACAACGATTAGTCCTGAGACAATAATCGCACCGTAAACGGAAGATATACCATATTGTGTACCAATCGCAATCATTGGACCAACGGCTGTGAACGTACATCCAAGCATGATCGGCAGGCCGATACCAAAAAAACGATTTTTCCAAACTTGTAGAAGTGTAGCAATACCGCATGCTAATAAATCAATTGAGACAAGATACGTTAATTGTTCAAATGATAACCCTAAAGCACCCCCCACAATAAGAGGTACGATAACCGCACCAGCATACATAGCTAAAACATGCTGAAAACCTAATGAGAATGTTTTCAATGAGTTTTTCATATAATCCTCCAATAAAAGAAATAGTTAAATAGATACACATTCCTCAGTTTTAAAAGAAACTTCACCGTTTTCTAATGATTCAATTCTTGCAAGTGATTCTAAGCGGAATCCTTTAGCTGTAATTAGGTCGGCACCTTCCTGGAATGATTTCTCAATTACAATCCCAACACCGGCTACTTTTGCTCCCGCTTGTCGGGCAAGATCGATTAATCCAAGAGCTGCTTGGCCATTTGCAAGAAAATCATCGATTATAAGAACGGTATCTGATTGTAATAAATAATCCTTCGAAACAGTGATTTCATTTGTTTCTTGTTTAGTATAGGAGTAGACACTTGAACAATATAAATGGTCGCTAGCGGTAAGAGGTTTTCTCTTTCTAGCAAAAACAACTGGAACATCGAACTCTAAAGCAGTCATAATGGCCGGCGCAATTCCGGATGATTCGATCGTTAAAATCTTCGTAATTCCTTCATTTTCGAATCTTTTTGCAAATTCCTCCCCGATTTTCTTCATTAACTTTGGATCCATTTGATGGTTAATAAAGGAATCAACCTTTAAAACGTTATTCGGTAGGACAATTCCCTCTTGGCGGATTTTTTCTTGTAATTCTCTCATAGTTTTTCTGTTTATCTCCTTTCAACTAAAAAAGCCCAAACCAGTTGTTTCTCAATTTGAGTAAGCAACAGGTTTGGGATATAGTATTCTAGTAAAGATAATACTTTAAATGAAAAGTATTAAATCTTAAACCAAATGAGCTTACTCGTAGTCGGAAAATTTATGGTAATCCGGTAGAAACTTGCTGGCCATATTCCAGCTATTATACGAGCTAGTCTTATGTAATTTTTATTTAATGTAATTTGCATTATATATTAGAAAAATAATCTTGAAAAGAGGGTTTTTATAAAAAACGAACAAAAATTTTAAAAAAATTATTAACGTTCGGTTTTTCTCTTTTTGTAACTGTTTTTACACAGTAAAGGGCCTTTTTGTTATAATAGAGTGCAAAAGAAGGAATGAACTATATAAAAGGAGTTGTATCATCATTGCATCATCCAGAAAATGCTTATTTACAAATGTGCCAGCACATTATAAATAACGGGATTAAAAAAGAAGACCGAACTGGTACAGGCACTTTATCTGTGTTCGGCTATCAAATGCGTTTTGACTTAAATCAGGGATTCCCACTGTTAACAACAAAACGTATTCCTTTTCGATTAATTGCCAGTGAACTTCTATGGTTTATTAAAGGGGATACTAATATCAGGTATTTATTGCAGCATAATAATAATATTTGGAATGAGTGGGCTTTTAAGAATTGGGTAGAAAGCAGCGAGTACAATGGGCCCGATATGACTGATTTTGGTCGCCGCAGCCTTATCGATGAACAATTTAATGAACTCTATCAAATTGAGATGGACAAGTTCAAAGAAAGAATTTTATCAGACGATGAATTTGCAAAGAAATATGGTGAACTTGGGCCGGTTTACGGAAAACAATGGCGGAACTGGGAGACAGCACGCGGAGAAATGATCGATCAGCTAAAAAATGTTATCGAAGAAATTAAGAGAAATCCGGACAGCCGAAGATTGTTAGTCGTTGCCTATAATCCGGGTGAGGTTTCCGGCATGGCATTACCTCCATGTCATAGCTTATTCCAATTTTATGTTGCAGAAGGAAAACTAAGCTGTCAGCTTTATCAAAGATCAGCCGACATTTTCTTAGGAGTGCCCTTCAATATCGCCAGTTATGCGTTATTAACACATTTAATAGCCCAGGAATGCGGCTTACAGGTTGGTGATTTTGTACATACATTTGGGGATGCCCATATTTATGTGAATCATATTGAACAAATTAATACACAGTTAAGCAGGGAGCCAAAACCCTTGCCAACTTTAAAATTAAACACAAATGTTACCTCTGTATTTGATTTTGAAATGGATGATATTGAACTTATTGGATATGATCCATATCCGGCTATTAAAGCACCGGTAGCAGTGTGATAAATGGGTTGTGAATAAATGGAAAGCCATTTAATTTATTTGTTGGAGCATTATGGATACTTTGGAATTATGTTCCTATTAATTTTGGGAATTGTCGGTTTGCCGATTCCTGATGAATTCTTGCTTACTTACATTGGATATAACGTATTTTTGGGAAAATTATCCTATGTTTTATCTTTAGCTAGTGTATTTATTGGGGCCATCATTGGAATTTCGATTAGTTATTTTTTAGGAATTAAATTAGGTAGCCCCTTTTTACATAAATTCGGACCTAGACTTCATTTTACAGAAAAAAGGATCGAAACGACTCATCGTCTCTTTGAAAAATTTGGCCCTTATTTATTGTTTATAGGATATTTTATTCCCGGTGTACGTCATATTACCGCTTATCTTGCCGGAATTAACACAATGTCATTTAAAAAGTTTGCCTTATTTGCCTATACAGGTGCGGTGTTTTGGGGATTTACCTTCATAACATTGGGCCGGACATTGGGGAAAAATTGGCATCGAGTCGAGTTTATAATAGACCAATATCGGGTTTACTTTATCGTATTTGTATTACTTGCAACTATTAGTGTTATTTTTATTTATTGGAGAAAAGCAAAAACAAAAGCAATTAAATCGAAGATATGAATCGAATAGGAAAGGATCTTTCGAATGATTTCAATCGTGGTAGCAATGGATAAAAACAGAGTGATCGGCAAAAATAATCAATTACCATGGCATCTGCCGGCGGATTTGGCTTTTTTTAAAAAAGTAACAATGGGGAAAGCAATCGTAATGGGAAGAAAAACCTATGAGTCGATTGGAAGACCATTACCTGGTCGGGAAAATATTATATTAACGAAAAACAGAGAGTATCAGACTGAGGGCTGCACGATTATCCATAGTATTGATGATGTTTTTGATATAGAAAAAATAGCAAATGGGGAAGTGTGTGTCATCGGTGGTGCAGAAATTTTTAAAGAAGTTTTAACTTCTACCGATCGCTTATATATAACCGAAATTGACCATGAATTTGAAGGGGATACATATTTCCCGCTGGTAAGAGAATCGGATTGGACACTTATTTCTAAGGAAAAAGGACCTAAAGACGAGAAAAATCCGTATGATTATTATTTTGCTATTTATGAAAGAATTTTGTCATAATTTTGGCGGTGAATGGGAGAGCTATCATCAAAAATGGAGCTCTTCCATTTTTTAATTTTACATTAAATTGCAGGTTATATTTTAATGATAACGTTTTCGCATTTACCGAAAATTGCAAGAGTTTTGAAAATACTTTTCTCAGTCCCTCTAAAACGTGTTATAATAGAATGAAAATTCTATGTATACAATAGCTTTAGAAAGAAGGACTATCTAAGATGGAAGGTACAAAGGTTATGAAGAAAGTACAAATTGAAGATATCATCATTGCAAATCATGCTTTAAAAGATATTGTTACCCATACACCATTACAAAAAAATGAAATATTATCTGAACGATATCAGTGTAATGTTTATTTAAAAAGGGAAGATTTACAAATTGTTCGTTCGTTTAAACTTCGTGGTGCCTATAATAAAATTCAAAGCTTAACGGAAGAGGAACGGAAGAAAGGGGTTGTTTGCGCAAGTGCAGGAAATCATGCACAAGGCGTGGCTTATTCCTGTAATGCTTTAAAAATTAAGGGGAAAATATTCATGCCATCCACAACACCGCGTCAAAAGATTAACTCTGTTACAAGATTTGGTGGAGAGTTTGTAGAAATCGTCTTAATCGGTGATACATTTGATGATTCCTCTCAAAAAGCGATGGAGTGCTGTAAACAAGAAGGGAAGGTATTTATCCATCCATTCGATGATCCACATGTCATTGCTGGTCAAGGAACACTGGCTATGGAAATCTTAAATGATATTGATGAGGAAGTTGACTATATATTTGCGGCAATTGGTGGGGGCGGCCTCATTTCCGGGGTTGGTACTTACGTTAAAGCCATTTCTCCAAAAACTCAAATAATTGGAGTTGAACCGGAAGGTGCTCCATCCATGAAAATTTCACTGGATCAAAATGAAATTGTTACCCTCGATAAAATTGATAAATTTGTTGATGGCGCCGCTGTTAAAACAGTTGGTGAGATGAATTTTGAGATTTGTAAGGAGTTGTTGGCGGGAGTAACTGTGGTTCCTGAAGGAAAAGTCTGCTCGACCATTCTTGAACTATATAATGAAAATGCCATTGTTGTAGAACCTGCAGGAGCGTTGTCTATCGCTGCTCTTGATTTTAATAAAGATAAAATTAAAGGAAAAACAGTAGTTTGCGTCGTCAGCGGCGGTAATAATGATATCAGCAGAATGCAGGAAATGAAAGAAAAATCCTTGATTTATGAAGGATTAATGCATTATTTCATCGTTAATTTTCCACAACGTGCAGGTGCATTACGTGAATTCCTGGATGAAGTTTTGGGTCCAGATGACGATATTACTCGATTCGAATACACGAAGAAGAATAATAAAGACAACGGACCGGCTCTCGTTGGATTGGAACTTAAAAACAGGATGGATTATGAACCATTAATTAATAGAATGAAGAAAAAAGGCTTTAAATATAAAGAGCTTAATAAAGATATGGATTTATTTAATTTATTAATATAATAATATGTAGTAAACAAAGACTGGAGATTATTCCGGTCTTTTTGTGCGACGGGCAGTCGCATGGAGTGTTAACTTAGTTGACACTCTTCTTTTTCTTTGTTGGACAGAGACGTCATTTCGATGAAACGACTGGTTTGAAGATAAAGAATTGAATCCCAGATGGTGAA
>NZ_JARSMD010000045.1:0-21027 GCF_035811335.1 Schinkia azotoformans | reverse complement strand
TTGACAATGGGGTCCACTTTATTTGCTCCTATAAATAGTAACCCAAGTACAAGGACAAATGTACCAATCATTTCACTTAATAAATTAGAAAATGTATGTGGAATCGCAGGTGATGTTGCAAAAACTCCAAGCTTTGTTGCCGGGTCCTCAGTCACTGCCCAATGCGGTAAATATTGCAAGTAAACAATGGCAGCCCCTAACATAGCGCCTATCAATTGTGCAATAATATAGCCTGGAACCTGCGCCCATGGAAAACTTCCATTAATCGCAAGCGCTAACGTAACTGCCGGATTTAAGTGTGCACCACTAATCGAACCAACCGCAAACACACCCATCGTTACAGCAAGTCCCCACGCAAGCGTAGTTACAATCCAGCCGGCATTTTGAGCATATGACTTTTTCAGTGAAGATCCTGCTCCAATCCCTGCTCCAAAAACAATCAAAATCATAGTTCCAATCATTTCTCCGATAAAAGGTGTCATAGTGTATCCCCTTTCTTATTAAAAAACATTAAAAGGCTTCTGACGAAAAAACAAAAAGAGATCACAACAGATAACCCTTTTAAACCCGGTTACTGTGTGATCTCCATTTCTCCGTCACAATTTATTAACTTACTTATATAATAAAACCCTTTGAAAACGTTGTCAACTAAAAATTTTATCCTTAATCTACTTATTTATTTCCAAATGCTTCCCACAGTTCTCTACTTGATGTCGTTATGGCCGTTGCACCTGCATCTAGAGCATTACGAACATCTTCTGGAGTACGAATTAACCCACCAGCAAAAATAGGAACTTTTACCCGGTCCTTCACTTCCTTAATCAATGGGGGCATTGCCCCCGGAAGAACTTCAATAAAATCTGGCTGAGTTTTTTCTATCAGTTGATAACTCTTCTCAAGAGCATGAGAATCAATAAGGAATATCCTTTGTACAGCTATGACTCTTTTTTGCTTCGCTTTTAAAATCACACTCGACTTCGTAGAAATTAACCCATACGGTTTATATTCCTGACATATATACTCTGTTCCGTATTCATCATTTTTAAGACCATGGATCAAATCAACATGATAAATCATTTTTTTCCCATGCTCCTTTGCAAGCATATAAACATTTTTCAATTGACTAATATGCATATCTAGAAATACACCGATTTCATAGGAGCTTTTTAAAAAACGCTCAAATTCCTTCATATTTGTTGAAGCAGGTAGTATTTTCTGGTCCATTTATATATTTTCCTTTCTCAATATAGAGGGTTTACTGTTTTTTCTTGAAAATGGTTCGCCATACCTCTTCTATATTTTCAACAATTTTCAATTATTACCTTCTCTTTCCATCCATATTAATATAAATGATATTTATAAAAAAATAAAAAATCACCTTTCAAAAACTAACGAAAGGTGATTTTCTATTTTATAGCATGTTAGCTAATTTTTTTACCCGCCATTGGTCCTGGCTTTAAGCTATGAATTTCTTCGATATGTATTAATACTACAGCCTTTGGAGG
Organism: Schinkia azotoformans; assembly: GCF_035811335.1. Lineage (NCBI taxonomy): Bacteria > Bacillati > Bacillota > Bacilli > Caryophanales > Bacillaceae > Schinkia > Schinkia azotoformans. Next base: position 19,522 of record NZ_JARSMD010000045.1, on the reverse strand, counting down.
ACGCATTCCATTTTTTTCAGATAGAGCTGCGGCTTTGTCATAAATTTCGCCACTAGTTTGAACCTCAGGTTTGCCAATGAAACGGAAACCATCTGGTAGATCCCTATTTACAACAGCAATAACAACATTAGAGCCATCTAAAATATTTTGGTAAGTAGTGCCACCAGTGCCCTCATTAAAAATTAATGTCTCGTCATCTAAAACTCTTGTAGAACGTTTTGGTCCAATGTTTTGAACACCATCTTTACTGACAGTACCAATAAAGCATTGGAAATTAGCGACCATATCCTTCATTTCATTAGTAAGAATTGCCATGTTATTTGCCCCTCTCTTCTATTATTCTTTAATATTGCATACTTTATCAATTTATCGATTCAAGAAATGGACGTCAAAGAACTTTGTCACACTTTTGAAAATTTTTTGAGTCGCCGCAGACTGGGGTCGGTGTGGGACGTGGGGTCGGGAACTGTGGCTTACTGCTGTCCATTCAGTTATACTGAAATAAGCAAAAAGCGAAACGCGATTTATAGGAGGAAATTTTATGCATTGCCCTTGAGTAGTTAAAAGTGGACAGATCGTGTACGGTCTAACGGATGAACGATGGATAAAAAATAATAACCAAATTTGTAATTCTGAGAAGAAGGTACTATTAACTTTTGACGACGGTCCCAGCCGACAGCTTTCAAAGATTTTAGATATTTTAAATGAAAAAAATATTCCTGCCATGTTTTTCTGGCATTCAAATTTACTTTTCAAGGAAAGACCATGGAAAAGGGTGTTGGAGGAAGGACATATCATTGGGTCACATGCCGTTAATCATAAAAATCTTGCTAAGTTAACTAAAGACCAGCAATATAAACAGATTAAATACAGCATTGATAAAATAGAAGAGATTACGAGGACAAAGGTTCGTTATTTCCGCCCGCCATTCGGTCAATACAATGAAGATACGATATCAATCCTTTATGAACTCGACTTAGTCCCTGTTATGTGGGAAATAACATCTTTTGATTGGGAAAACAAAAGCACTCCTGAAAATATCATCAATAATGTTGTTGAACATGTTCAAGACGGCTCAATCCTTTTGTTGCATGAATTAAAACAAACAGTTACAGTACTACCACAAATTATTGATGGTATTAGGGAAAAAGGATATGAATTTACACTATTGTAGTTTGGACATTTGCTAACCAAGAGATCAGTCTTACTCAATGATTCCCGTTTTTGTGGATTCACCCCCATTCCGGGAATCAAACAATCACTCAACCCTATTATTCTTTGGATTCACTTTTTCCTATTCTGTTCAAAAGCTCATACGGTCGCACCTTAAATGCTTCATACGGGACGCAATTCCCTTCCATCGCATCTAATACTCGAGAAAAGAACTTTCCACGACGGATAAAGCAGTTCAAATTTGTTTTATCGATTTTTACAAAACGAACATCCTTCGTTTCATCCGAAACACTCAATTCACCGCCAGCACATGAACCCCGGAAAACAATCGAAATTGTGCTTCCATTGGAATAAACACCTGTTACCCCCTGAAGTTTAACTTTTATCCCTGTCTCTTCATAAATCTCCCGATAAAGCGCAGCGTCTAATGTTTCCCCATCGTCAACTCCACCTCCAGGCAACTCCCATGTATCCGCTCGCCAATACGTTTGTACTAAAAGAACCTCGCCTTTTTCATTTGTTATATAGCCGCTCACTGTCACAGATTGCATTGGTGAATTATAGATCCCTGTTGATTTTAAAAAGGCCTGAGAAAGGTTTTCAAATAGCGGTCCTATTTTCCGGAGTTGTTCTTCTCCCAGACTATACATATCATCTTTTAAAACTCGCTCCTCAATCTTGAGGTACTCTTCAAAGCTTGGATACTCCCACATTACTACAACCTCATCATTGCCCTCAGTTACCCACCGTCCAACAAGCCTTGCACCGTTTTTCACCTGATTAGGTAGTACAAACTCACGGAAATATTTATTGAACCCATTCAATTTTTCCGGCCAAACACGGTACATTTCTCTTCTGTAAAACATTCTGATCCCCGTTTCTTTTCATTCTCAAATGTATTTTCCCTATTTTACGCTTAGACATTTAAGAATGTTCTGTCTACCCCTTTTCTTATCAAAAGTAATTTGCTACAATAAAAACAAACAAACGTTCTGTTATTCGAGGTGATCACTATGATTGAGATGAAGGATAAAGATTTGGTATGTCAGTTCATTGTATTAGACAACACATTAAAGCTTTTAACGAAAGAACTTGAAGCGGTTGAAAACTCAAAAATTAAAATCAAGAATCCTCATATTAATTTTATCCTTTTGAAAATAGACAACGCCCATAAAGAATTGCGGAATTTGCACAAACAATTAAAATGTAGGGGCATTCATATTCAAGAGATGAAAAGAGATGAGCTTAACGTAGAATATCCATTTACTTGCCGGGGTTACTTTGATATTCAAATCATGAAGAAGAATGTGCTGAAGAAGAATGTTATCATTAAAATAATTGAATTATACAAATTAGGGTACTGAGTAACAAATATTCCCGTTGCTAACCAAAAATTCTGTTTAAGAAAGGGCTACAGATTATAGTGGCACACGAAATTTGAATGTAACTTTTATTAAATCCTTAAAAGTAAGGGATATTAACCATTAAAAGGTCGAAGTGCTTCACCTTCGACCTTTTGGTTACTATTTATCTTCCCTCAATATATATTCATTTCCATCCTGATCATAGAAAGTGAACATAGTTCCAAACGGCATTCTTTGCATTTCCTCCACTTTTACTCCATTTCCCTTCATTTTCTCATAGGCCGATTCAATATCGGTTGTTCCAACTTTAAAACAAACCCCATTTTATTTATCCAAAAATCTTTTGCCTGCTCTTGGTCTTGAACGTATATCGTAATTTTTCCAATTTTATTTATCATTTTATATATCTCCTTTTAACCTAAAGGCTCTATTTTGCGTTCTCATCTGGTTGATGAATACCAAAAATATTTCCTTCGGTATCAATATAATATCCTTGCCATGCCATGCCTGGTAGAGCATGTTTTGACAACGCAACCTTGCCTCCATTATTAATAATTTTAGCCTCAATAGAATCGTAATCTTCCACTCCCATTGTACAGGCATAGCCATTTAAAGATTGGTTCTTTTCCGGAGGAGGACCTTGACGTTGCATTAGAGCACCGTTGATTCCCGGCTCGCTTTCATTGCCAGTCACAGCGCCAAAATAAGGCATTCCAGCATAGTCGCTCCAATCTTGAAACGTCCAGCCAAACACCTCCCCATAAAATCTCTTAGCCCGCTCCATGTCATCCACATGAATCTCGAAATGAATTAATCTTCCCATAAATAACCTCCTGTTCTTTTACAAATAATTGCTTTCCCTTAAAACCAACATCTAGTATGTATTGACCTTTAATAGTCTTTCGTATTACCTCTTCATTATTGCATTAAAGATGGAAGTTTAATACAAAAAAGCAGGAGTATTCATCAACAAATTTTCCTGCTTATACTCTTTAAACTTTAAAAAACATACTTAATCACAAAATTACTAATAAACAGGATAGCAATCATATAAAGTGCAGGGTGAACTTCTCTCCCTTTCCCCATTAAAAGCTTCATCAATGGGTATAAAATAAAGCCGATCGCCATGCCATCTGCTATGCTATACGTTAAAGGAATTAATACAATAATTAATAGTGCGGGAAAGCTTTCCGTTAAGTCGTCCATTGAAATATGAACTATGTTTTGTAGCATAAGGACCCCGATTAAAATTAGAATGGGTGATACCGCACTTGCGGGAACCACTTTAATAACAGGAATAAACAATAATGAAATAAGAAACAGAAACCCGGTTACAATGCTCGTTAATCCAGTTCGTCCACCTGCGGTAATGCCTGCCGCTGTTTCCACTGATGCAACGGTTGGACTTGTTCCAAAAATCCCAGAAGATAACACTGATACCGCTGTAGCTTGAAGTGATTTCTTGCTAGTATCCGGGCGTTTTAACATATTGCTATGTCCATGAATTAAACCGATATTTTCAAATACAACCACCATCGCTAAAGAAATTGAAGTGAGCCAGAAGACGCTATTGCCCGCTTGTGCCCATGAAACCTTCCCAAACACGCCAAGGTACTCTTGAAAAGATGGCATTGAAAGAGAAATTCCCTCGAAGGTATCTCCCCCGAACCAAATCGATAACAACGATGTAATCAAAATACTTAATAAAAGATTTCCAGGTACATTTTTAACAAATAATAACACCGTAATAATCAGACCAATAAATGTTGTGAGAGCACGGGGGCTGCTTAAATCACCGATTGCAAGCAAGGTGTGCTCTGAACATGTAATAATGCCCGCATTGTCAAATCCAATTAAAATCAATAAGATTCCAATCCCAATCGTTATAGCTTCCTTTAAGGAATCAGGAATGGAGGTCGTTATCATTTTCGCTAGTGGCGTAAAAGTGATACAAACAAAGATCAGTCCCGAAACGAAAACCATCGCCAGCGCTTCCTGCCAACTAAATCCACCAGATTGCACGATGGTATAAGTAAACATCGCATTAATACCCATTCCAGGAATAAGCAGAATAGGTGTATTACTCCATAAACCGATAATTAAACATCCAAAAAAACTAGTTAAAATAGTCGCAATAATTCCCGCTTCCAACGGAATTCCTGCAACTGCCAAAATCGTAGCATTAACAATAATAATATAAACCACAGTTATATATGAAATAAAACCCGCAGATAATTCTTTTGCAATTGTTGTACCATGTTGTTCTAATTTAAAAAAACGTTCCATATTGTTCACCTTTTCTATCTGCTGTTTAAAAACGATACTTATCATAACATGGACTTCTATTATATGAAAAATATATAATTTATATCTGTCTCGGGATTTTCCGAAATGCTTCAGTCCTTCACAAAAAATTTCCATTAGTTTCTTTGAAAATGATATGCATGTATTAATGGAGATGGTAAAAGGCGGAATGGACGCAACAATCGTGCCAAAATCTGTTCTAGACGTCTATGGGAACAAAAGTCTCTATTCGACACCGATTAGGGACGCCAATATGATCTCTTCTTTAGGAATTGTTTGGCTTGAGCATCATTTTTTAACTACACCTGCTAAAAATTTCATAAAGTTAGTTACGGAAATTTCTCATCTGCTTAATAAAAATATTTTCCCTATAATTCTTGGTGGAGGACATGAAACCTTTTTTGGACATTACCTTGGTGTTAGACATCATATTGGTTCAGAAGCAAGGTTAGGAATTATAAATATGGATGCACATTTTGATATGAGACCCTATGATAGTGGCATCTTTACTGAATGATGCTCTCCTGCATATGAATTAAACATCAAAAAAGGCAACAAACCATATGGAGTGTTGCCTTTTTTTAGATCCTATTACTGTTTGGACTGTTTCACAAAATCAATAAACCCGTCTACTTTACTATCTAAGAATTTAAGTGTTTCTTCGTCAACCAACTGACCTGTTGGTTCTTCAAACTTCTGATTCGCAAAATTAATCAGAACCTCATTGCCGGCCCCTGGTGGAAGAATCTTGGCTTGAATACCAGAGGATGCAAGTATTTCACGTAAATGGGCTTGGGCACGAATCGTACCGAGCATTCCAAGCGTAACGCCTAGAGGCATAACCGGTTTACCGATAAACACCTTATCCACCCGTGATGCCCAATCTAAGGCATTCTTTAAGACGCCTGGTACTGACCAGTTATATTCAGGTGTAATAATGATGACCCCATCAGCATTTGAAACTGCATCTTTGAAATCCTTAACAGCTTGTGGCGGGTTATTTTCCTCATCTTGATCATAATGAGGCAAAGAACGGATATCGGCAATTTGCATGTTAAACTTATCCTTATATCGTTCTTCCATAGTTTTATCCAGCCGCCTATTATAGGAATTTTTCCTTAAACTACCTACGATTGTTACGATATTCATCCACTTACCTCCAAAATTTCAAATTAAATACAATTCCCTTCCTTAACGTTATGGTAAGGCTAATTCCCCTGTCAATTTTTCTGCTCTCGCCATTTTTTTGGTTAAAATTCTCTAAAAAAAATCATAGTGATATTGTTGCCAATTAAGAGGATAATTTAGTATGCTTTGTAAGTACGAAAGCTTTTTTTATTATACTTTTATAAAAAATATTGAAACCTTGCCTATACTAGACTCGTAAATACAAATAAAAGCTAAGCTAGACAAAAGGATGGAGTGTTTTCCTTTGTTTGAAATAGTTGAAATTCTTGATATTATTAATGCTTATCCCCTATATGCCGGTATCTTGCTAGGCTGGTTTTTTGTCCATTTGTACTTCTCCGACAATAAACAAAAGTTCAGCAAAGATCATGCACTTTTCAGCAATAAAGTAAGATTACAAACTGAAACTTTACAAATAAAACTTGAAGTAAGAATAAATCCGGTGATTACCTGGTTATTTAAAGCGATTAAAAAATATGAACGTGACGGAGATGATGATAATATTATTTCTTCCTTTATTTATATTTAAATAAAATAATAGGAGGAATTAATATTGTTCCAAACTCTACTTGTTAACCCATTTTTACAGGCAATTCACGGGATTGCTGTCTTGTTTAATGATAACTATGGGATTTCAATTATCGTCATAACACTAATAATCAGGCTGGTCTTAATGCCATTTATGCTAAAACAATATAAAAATCAACAATTGCTAAAATCAAAAATAGAAAGTATTAAGCCTGAAATGGATAAAATTCAAGAAAAAATAAAGAATTCAAAAGATAAAGAGGAACAGCAAAAATTTCAGCAGGAAATATTTGCACTTTATCGGCAGCATGGGGTTAATCCATTAAATATGGGATGTCTGCCCCTTCTTATTCAAATGCCAATCCTAATGGGATTGTATTATGCCATCCGAGGTTCTCATGAGATCGCAACCCATTCCTTCTTGTGGTTCAGTCTCGGACAACCGAATCTAGGTATTACTTTAATTGCTGGCATCGTTTACTATATTCAGATTAAAGTAACACAACATTCTTTACCGGAGCAGCAGCAAAAGCAGATGAAGATTATGGGGTTGCTTTCTCCAATCATGATTATTATTTTTTCTATTAACTCTCCAGCTGCTTTACCATTATACTGGGCTGTTGGCGGAATATTTTTAGTGTTTCAGTCATTCCTAAGCAGAAAAATATATAATCCGGATAGAAGTATGAAAGACCTTGGTAATGAAATTGGTTAAAAAATAATATTAACGACATATAAAGCCGATTCCACTAGTGGAGGTCGGCTTTTATATGTAAGTTACTGCCCTTGCATTAATTGTGATTTAAGCTGTTGAATCACTTGATCAGAAGCAGGTGCAGCAGGCTTGTAATAACCCTTCTGAAGTGCATAACTATATAGTGTTCTTTGCCTTGATTCGTCTTGATTCCTCATTTGAATTAATGTTTGTCGTAATTCTGAATTGTTAGATTCACTAATCATATGGGCATATCCTGTTAAGCTTGCGTTTAAACCCGCTAAATAATCGCTTACCATTTCTTTATCCTGAAACATCCTGAACCCCTCCTACCCTAAAAATGTCATTAATTGTTGTTGTGATTGTTTGGCTGCTTGGGCATCCCTTTGTAAAATTTCTTTCAATTCAGGGTCTGCACAATTTTGGGCATACGTTTCTAGTTTTTTCGCAACCAAACCATGACCACCAATAAGATGACGCAAATGCTCTACTTCTAGTTCTGTAAGATTGTTCATAACACGCAAAACCTCCTTAAGAAATTTCATGCTTATTTTTGCCTTTTATTAAATATATATACGACTACCCGACTCTTTTAAAAGAATGTACTGCTTTTATCATCCTAGCTTCTTTGTACCAGCTATACAAGAAATACAGAATTGGGAAAACATAGAGATAAAAAGCATATGGCACAAAACCGTACATACTAACATTTAGCGTTGTGGTACAAATCAAGGCAGCAATATTCCATGGAATGAGTGCCGATGTAAGGATACATGAATTTTCAATGTCTAAAGCGAACTGATAGTTTTCTTCTTTCTTGTAGCAATCCCTCATAATTTCATCTGTCATAACAACTGCTATAGATTGTGAACAACCGAATGCAGCAGTCAGTGTGCTTATGAAAGTAGTCAATCCGTAACGCTTATGTTGATTTAATCTCATATTTAATAGATGCTGTTTAATGCCGCTAAATACACGTATTCCTTCAAGAATCCCCGCAAGAGCACAGGCAGCGAAAACGACAAAGCTCGCCTTAAGCATCGAGAAAACACCACCACCCTCAAGAATTGCGAGAAGAGGGCTAGGAGTGTCTAGGCTGAAACCAAAAAATATGGCGCGAAGGACTTGTACTGGCTCTTGTCCCTGAAAGAATACAGCCATACCAGATGCGTGGAAAGGACTGAAAAAGAACTAAAAGATTTACGGGAGGGACTTCAAGGTACTCTCGCCATTGGTACAATCTCTTCGGCGGAAGAAATGTTGCTCCCAGAAAAAATACAAGCTTTTCACAAGAAGTATCCTGGCGTCGATTTCCGTATCAAAGAAAGTAGTACATTTGAAATTCTCGAATTGGTCAAGGCTGGAGTTGTAGAAATTGGGATCATTCGTACACCATTCAATCAGGATATCTTTGAGAATATTAGCCTATCGGATGAGCCGATGATGGCTGGCGCATTAGACTTTTTCTGGAATAATGAAACAGAGTATATTGACCTTAAAGGGCTTGAAGGTAAACCGTTACTTATATACAACCGGTACGCAAACAACATAGAAGAAGCTTGTAGAAAGGCAGGTTTTGAACCAAGGGTTATATGTAGAATAGATGATACAAGAACGATGCTGAAGTGGGCAAGTGACGGCATGGGAATTACCATGATCCCTAGAGACATGATTTCATTGGTACCGGATTTGAACCTTCATTTCAGAGAAATAAAGGAGGAATCCCTTGTTACGAGAGTCATCATAATATGGAAGAAGAACCATTACTTATCCACTCCAGCAAGACACTTTTTAGAGGTTTTTAGGGGATAGGAACGTTAGACAAAAAAAGTCCTCACAGACGCGGTTTTAACAACATCTGTGAGGAGTAGGAATTTTTAAAAATATACGTTCTTCTAAAGATCAATTCCCAGCTATTCCGCTTATTTTTTCAAAAACAAACGTATTATCCTCATTTGAAATACATTTCACCTTATCATTAATCTCTACCTTTTCCATAATCCGTCCAGTCAATCGCACACCATCCTGTAAATCAACTAATGCTACTGAATATGGAGTTAGGTGCGAGAACTCTTGGGATGACACATGTATTGTTGTAAACGAAAATACCTTTCCTTCACCACTTACTTCCTTTATATGAAATTCAGTATTTTTACATTTTGGACAGATCCATTTTTGCTGAGCAAACTTTTTTTCACATTGAGTACATTCATACACTTGAACCATTGCCATCCTTACTTCACCCCTTCGAATATATGAACCGTTGAGTAGGCACCTGTTCCACCTAAGTTTTGGGCTAATCCAATTTTAGCGCCATCCACTTGATTACAACTGTTTCCATGAAGTTGGGAGACAATTTGAATAATTTGCGCTAGGCCGGTTGCCCCAATTGGATGTCCTTTGGAAAGAAGTCCACCGCTCGTATTAACTGGAACTTTTCCTCCATGCTTTGTCAATCCTTGTGCGACGGCTTCCCAACCGGTACCTTTTTCGAAAAAACCAAGTTCTTCAATTGATAGTATTTCTGTCATTGTGAAACAATCATGTAACTCAACTACATCAATCTCTTCGGGGCCTACACCTGCCATTTGATAGGCTTGCTCTGCAGAGGCTCTAACCGCTGGTAAACTTAATAAATCTTCAGCTTCCTGCATTTGGGTTGGTCCTGAAGCCTGAGCAGAGGCTCTGACTACTACACCTTTATCTCCTTTAGAAAGGACAACGGCTGCAGCACCATCTGTAGTCGGGGAACAGTCGAATAGTCCTAAAGGCTCGGTGATCATTCGTGCTTCCATAATTTCTTCGAGCGTTGCTGGCTTCCGGAATTGTGCTTTGGGATTGTTTACTGCATACTCTCGATTTTTTAGAGCAACCATGGCTAAATGCTTTTTGGATGCCCCTGTTTCATAAAAATACCGATTTGCAACTGTTCCGAAAAATCCTGGAAAGGTTAAACCGGCAAGTATTTCATTTGAATCATTATCCATTGCAGCATTGATTGCTCTAGTAGTTTCTTCTGTTGTGGTGTGTTTCATTTTTTCAACACCAGCAATTAGCACATTTTCATACCCGCCATTTTGAATGTTAAGGAATCCTTGTCTAAAGGCAATCCCTCCTGATGCACATGCCCCTTCAACTTTAAAAGCTGGAACTGTACCCAAACCAAGTTCATTGGCAACAATAGCCCCTAAAATTTCTTGATTAACCAAAGATCCAGCCATGAAATTCCCTATATAAATAGCATCAATCTTAGGAAAGTTTGCTTCACGGAGCGCTTCTAAACATGCATCCATAAGCAATGTTTTTAATGAAGCCTCCTGTTTTCCAAATGCAGTCATTCCAATACCAGTAACACTAACTTTATTCATATTGAATCTCCTTAATAGAGTATTTTTGTGCCGGTGGACCTGTCCCTGCGCCCTCTATCCACATTGCCATTAGATTGCTTTTTCATCTGCTACTGGGTCCACATTATCCTCATATTTTGATATTTTTCTAGTGTCTGGTACAAATAGAGAGAGTACTAGAGAAATAGTGATACCCGCCATCATAAATCCTCCAAATACGATAGGTGATGGACCGAATTTTTCAGCCATTGGTGTCCAAATCATTGGACCGAAACCTACAATTGCTGCGGCAATTTGGTAGCCGAATGATAGTCCTGTATAGCGGACTTTAGCTGGGAATAGTTCTGAAAAAATGGTTCCTTGAGTTGCAAAAATTGAAGCCCAGATAACACCAAGCAATGCAGCTTGCATAAAGTAAAGCCATGTGTGGCTTTGACCGATCATCGTAAAGTATGGAATGGATAAAAGGAACATTAGTGATAATCCAGTAATATAGATAATCTTTCTACCAATGAAATCTGAGAGATATCCTACAACTGGAATAGTAATAATCATTGTTGCACAGCCAATTGTTAAAGCGGTCAGTGCTACTTCGTAGGAGTAACCTAAATGTTTGGTAGCAAAGACAAGCACAAACGACATTAGAAATACGTTAAAGAAACCGTCACCTAGCTTCAGACCAATTACGTGAAATACACTTTTTGAGTTGGTACGGAATGTTTCTACAATTGGTACCGCTGCAAGCTCACCTTTTTCCTTCTGTTCTTTAAATGCTGGAGTTTCCTCAATCCCGTTACGAATCCATAATGCTAAACCGATAAGTAAAGCACTAAATAGGAAGGGTATTCTCCACCCCCATGCCAAAAATTGAGCTTCAGTTGTTAAATAACTAATAAAAGTTAAACTAAAAGATCCCAATACTAAGCCTAATGGAACTCCTAATTGCGGAATTGAACCATAAAGTCCACGAAGCCCTTTTGGTGCATATTCAGTAGCTAATAAAACAGCACCGCCCCATTCACCACCAAGAGCAATACCTTGAATAAGTCTAAGAAACACTAGTAAAAGAGGAGCTGCTACACCAATTTGTGCATAGGTCGGGAGGCAACCAATCAGAAAGGAGCTTCCCCCCATACCAACCAACGTTAACATCAAGCTTGCTTTCCGCCCTAACTTATCCCCAAAATGCCCAAAGATAATACTTCCAATAGGCCTTGCTGCATACCCGATACCAAAAGTAGCAAAAGCAAGTAGAAGTGCAATAGCGGGGTCAGTATTTGGAAAGAAAAGAGACGAAAATACTAAACCAGTGGCCGTTCCATATAAATAAAAGTCATACCATTCAATAACAGAACCGGAAACACTTGCAAACAAAACACGACTTTTTTTCATAAATAATCCCCTTTCGATTTGTAATTAACGATATTTATATAACTGATCAAAGGGACGGGTACTGTGTCCCTTGTTCTCTATATCCTAAATACCATCACCCTACGCCTTTTGTATTCTTTCGTTATGCATTTGCCGTAGAATATGTTTTTGTATTTTTCCAACAGCAGTACGTGGAAATTCGGATACAAATTCGATTGCATCTGGAACTTTAAATTTAGCCAAACGCTCTCGGCAGTATTGAATAAGTTCCTCTTCTGTAATTGTTTCATTTTCATGTAAGATAACGTAGGCTTTAATCGCTTCATCCCGCATGTCATCGGGAATACCGATTACAGCTGATTCATAAACACTGTGATGATCACAAAGAACACTTTCCACTTCGTTAGCAGCAACATTTTCACCGGCTCGTTTAATCATATCCTTCACCCGGTCAACAAAGTAGAAGTAACCGTCAGCTCCCAATCGGGCATTGTCGCCTGTATATAGCCAGCCATCTATCAATGTTTCAGCTGTTGCCTGTGGATTTTTGAAATAGCCCTTCATCAATGTCCGACCTGGAACTCCTTTTACAACAATTTGACCCGATAGTCCATTTGGTACTTCATCGCCATCCTCGTCAACAATTTTCACTTCATAACCAATTGTTGGTCTCCCAATGCTCATATTTTTTCGAATTCCATCAATTGGATTCATAAGAGGTACGCCAACTGTCTCCGTCATCCCATACATTTGTAATAACGGAACATCAAACTTCTCTTCAAAATCCTTGAGTTGTTCTTCTGATACCGATTGAGCGAACCAGATGACTCTCATGTCATTATTTTTGTCATCTGAACAGTACTCTTGTGCCAAAATCATCCGAATCGGTGCCGCAAACAAGGAGCCAACGGTCACCTTGAAATTTTTAGCTTGTTTAAAGTAACGTGATGCACTAAAACGCTCTGTTATGGCGATGCTTGCCCCAACTACTAAGGCTGACATGGTTGAATAATATTGGGCATTACCATGGAAGAGGGGAAGTACAATGAATTGCCGATCGTCAGGTGTTAAGCGAATAGATTTTGACATGACTTCCCCTGTGAAAAGATAATTCGCATGGGTAATCTGCACACCTTTTGGTTTCGATGTCGTGCCTGATGTATAGAGCATGGCTGCAACGTCCTCCGCATCCAAAGGAACAGTTGGTATTTGGTTGTTAGCGTTTGCAATTAAGGCTTTTAAATCTTGATTTTCGTAAGCATCCCCCTCATAACGTGCTAACAAGATTTCTTTTAAATTCGGAAGATTCCGACGGGTGTTGGCAAACTTTCCTAAATATTCTTCTTCCGTAATAAGTAGAACGGACTCAGAGTGATTCAATATATATTCCATTTCGTCTGAAGTCGATAAAACATTCGTCGGTACCATGATTGCACCAATATTAGCTAACGCAAACCATGAAATCATAAACTCTAAATTATTGGGAAGATGCAATGTCACATGCTCACCTTTTGTGACGCCTAAATCGAGAAAAACGTTACTTAAACGATTTACCTGGTCGGCAAATTCTTTATAGGTAAGTTCAAATCTTCGCTGCTCCCGATCTTCAAAAAGCAGGAATTTTTTATCAAAATGCTTTTCAGTTTTCTCCATTAATAAATCTCGCAACGTTCTGTTTCCGACAATATCCATATCTCTCACATAACCTCCTCGTCGTGAATATGGTAGGCACCATACTAAGTTTGTTGTCAATTAGTTGTTATCTTTCACTTTGGCACCTTGACTTTAATGATATTAAAACGCTTACAAATTGAATCTAGAATGAAACCATGATAAAATTTCTATACGGACTGCAGTCACAGACCATGGTCACAAACCGTAGTCTTTGAATTTATTTTAGGTAAATTATTGGGTTTAGTCAACAAAAATTTATAAGGATTTTTAAATAATTTAGTCTAACTATGCAATTGTGCATAGTTCTAGGTTAGAATTGTGAAAAGGGAAGTAATTGATTTATCAAGAAAGGAGAATTTTAAAATTGCCACCTATGACTCCACGACAGATAAAAGCCCAACAAACTAAAAAGAAGATTCTAGAGGTTGCTTTGGATCTTTTTAGCAAAAAGGGATTTGACCAGGTTACAGTCGATGAAATTGTAAATGTATCAAACACTTCAAAGGGCGCATTCTATGTACACTTTAATTCGAAATACGAAATCTTCTTGGAGAAGTTCAAGGAAATTGATGATTTTTATGAAACTTTTACCGAAACCTTGCCTAGTAAAATGAGTTATAGCGAAAAAATTATCAATCTTACAAAATCACAAATGGTATATTTGAAAGATTGTTTGGGAAAAGACCTGATGAGAACTGTTTATATAAGTGCTCTAACTCCGAACCAACCTAAAACACTCTCAAATACCGATAGGACTCTTTATAAAATTATCCATTCATTTGTTAAGCAAGGACAAGAACAAGGGGAGTTTAAAGATTACATTCCAGCTAAAGAAATTACGATGTTGATTACCCGCTGTATGCGTGGAACGCTTTATGATTGGTTATTGTTTGATGAAGAGAGTTTTGATCTTGTAGAGGAAAGTCAGAAATTTATCGGACCGATTATTGCTAGTTTGTCAAAGTAAAAATTTATGGGTGCCTGTGCGTTGTGATCCCGTAAGTTGACAAAATTCATTCTTGGTGGGACATAGGGACGGGAAGAGACCCTGTGTCCCAATCCATTACTTCCCCTTCAAAAAACTCCCTGCCATTGCAGGAAAACGCTTAAATTCCTTCTTCATTTCTCGAAACGAAAGCACCTCTTTTCCTCTAGTAATCTCGAATTCTAGCGGATATTCATGACAGTTCAAGGGGTAGCTATGAAACGACTTGATAAAGAATTGGATGGCCTCTTCCTGACTGCGGGCATAGATAAAGACAAAAGCCGTCTGGTCCATCTTCAGGGAGTAAAGACCCACCTTGTGAAAACCTAATACATTCTTTTGAAACATTTCTGCTACCTTTTCATGATCTGCTTGATTTAAGTCTATTTTGGAGATATCGTCATCTAGTGAAATTTTCTTTTCCTCTAATAAATGATATAGGCAATGGGCCAAAGCGGATTCCTCAAAAATTATACAATCCATGTACAAATCTCTCACCAACATATGATCACTCCTCTATATTAGATTTTTTTCAACCGTGGATCTCTTTTTAATGGGTTACATTTTCATCTTCAATCGCTCCTGTATGCTCGTTATAATTTACAGCAATGGTACCAACTGGACCATTTCGGTTCTTTGAGACAATGATTTCAAGGGAATGATCCTCGGAATCCCTGTCATAATACGCTTCGCGGTACAAAAACAAAATGACATCGGCATCCTGTTCAACACTGCCCGATTCGCGTATATCAGACATCATCGGACGTTTATTGGCTCTTGATTCAACCGATCGATTTAGCTGTGCCAAGCAAACGACGGGGCAATCGAAATCCTTCGCCATCGTTTTGAGGGATTTCGATATTTCCGTTACCTGCATGTGGGCATTTCCTCCAAAAAATTGAGTCGTTTGAATGAGTGTCAAGTAATCTATAAAAATAATCGGTTTCCTGTGCGGGAATTGATGCATGAGCTTTCTTGTTTTTGCTCTCATTTCGGCAACCGTTTGCCCAGCCCCATCAAAGATTTGCATATGGGTTTCATCGAGATTCCCCATGACATCCGCCCATTTATTTTTTTGACTTTCGGTTAGCATTCTTTTCGGATCCCGCATTTTGGCTCGGTTGAACCCGCCTGTCGAAGCTATCAGTCGCGAGGTTATGAGCTTTTCAGGCATTTCTAAGGAAAAAATGAGTGGCAGAAACCCAGCTCAACCCGATATTTTTGCAAAATGAAGCATCACATCGGTTTTCCCCATCGAAGGCCTTGCTGCTAGAATCGTCACTTCCCCGCTCTGAAAGCCTCCCGTCACGAGATCAAGCTTTTGGATCCCCGTTGTCACACCTTTCGAATGAGGTTGATCCTCCCACGGCACTTCATAGACTCTCTCCAACGCTTGATGTATCGAGGTGTGATCCTCCATTTTCGATTGGTTAATTTTATCCAATTCAGCAATGACTTTCGCAATCTCCCAATCATTCATAGCCGCTCGCGTTAGGATATTTCTCTTTTCCCGTTCCTTCCACAGTTCAAGAATGAGCTTCTCCGTTCCATCGAATTTCTCAAGATCCGCATACGATAATAGCTCCGCAAGATATGACATTCCACCGAATGATTCGAGGTCAGGTAAGGTCGTTAATGAAATCAAATCAATATTCTTACCCGCCCGCTTTAGTTCCACCATTCTTCGCATTAATTCTTGATGCCGTGTACATTCCAGCTGTTCAGGTTGAATCAAGGTATCCTTCAATAAATAATCCGCTTTGATCAAGCTTCCTAAGAACGACTTTTCCGCCAAATTCATCCCTTTTCACCTGCCGTTAGGTCAAGTTCAAATCCTCTTGGAATCGCTCTTCCAGCAGGATTCGATTCGTTAGCTGGTCGATTCTTTACTACAGGCTTTTGTTTCTCCTCATACGAATCAACTTCTTCTACGGTTAGTAAAGATTCATTTTCCCAGTTTTTCAGAATCCCGATAATATAATTCAGCCTTCGCTTGTTATTGGCACACGCAATATTCATCGCTTTTAGAATCATTTCTTTCGGTTGTAAAAAACTAGAATCGTCTAACCAAGCTAACAGCTGCTGTTTCGCATTTACGTTCGAAAAGCC
Source organism: Schinkia azotoformans (assembly GCF_035811335.1). Taxonomy (NCBI): domain Bacteria; kingdom Bacillati; phylum Bacillota; class Bacilli; order Caryophanales; family Bacillaceae; genus Schinkia; species Schinkia azotoformans. The sequence goes on along the minus strand of NZ_JARSMD010000045.1, from coordinate 2,764 downwards.
AAATCCATTTGCATCCCAAAACTCTATTATTTCTTTCACATCATCTGTGTTGGGTAGGTTCTCTATCTTTGATCGGAGAGCTTTTTGTTGTTGTTTTTCTTTTTCATTTTCTTTTTGTTTTTCTTTTTGCCCACGTATCGTATCACGACACGGGAACGTATCGTCAGATTCATCATCATCGGTGATAGAAGAATCTATTTCATCCTCGCTGCAGAATGATTCATATAAGCTCCTAATCTCTTCTTTATGTATGGATTCCAAAACATATTGTACAAGAGTTAGATCCTCAACCTCTTTCAATTCGGAAGCAATACAATCCATAACCGGTTTTCCGCCTTTATGGAGGTTTTCTTTCCCCCAGTTCTTAATCGCGAGTTCTCTTGTTTCAGGATTGTAACGAATCAACCTATGGTGCTTCTCGAATCGCTCCATTAACGAATGAACACTTTCAATCGAATAGCCCAAATCAAAAGCCATTTGTTTTTTCGTAATTCGATAGATTCCAATCTGAGTAGTTTGCGGATTCGTCAGCAGATAAAGATAAAAATACTTATCCTCTGGAGTCATTTCTTCTAAAACAATCGGACTCTTCCAAAATTCAGTACGCACCATTCTATATTTTGCCATCCTCATCACTGCCCTTTCTTCACAAAAAGTTCTTTCAAAATATAGATAGGGATTTATGGAGAAAAAGGGACATTCAATTTTGTAAAAATAAAAGAGTAGACCATAACATAAGTTATTGGCCTACTCCAACAGCAAAATTAATTGTGATTTCGTAACTGTAAAATTTCTTGTTCACTTAGTTCTGTTATTCCAGAAATGATTGCAATATCATAACCATCTTCAAGCATTTTTAATGCAATTTCTTGTTTTCCGTTTAATATACCTTCCTTTATCCCTTCATTTCTGGCTTCTTCTTTCCCTACTCGTCTTTCTCCTTCAAAATTGCTTAACAAATCACGCAACTCCTTTGCCTTTGCTTCATAAATGACACGATTTTCTTTATTGGCGCTTAACGTTTCCCATTCGATAAGAGCTTCCCTAACTTGTTCACGATCCATCGCCCATTCCTCCCATTCGGACAATATTGTGATCAATTAAAATTCGAATAAAATCCGTTAATGGGACACAGTTCCCGACCCTGTGTCCAACTATATTTTAATCTAATCGACAAGTGAATGACTGGTAAGGATTTCCCTATTATTCAAACCAATCTTCATCGAAAAAGTACTGCTCAGGCCCCTCCCCTTTACTTTCCTTCAAATACGGCTGAAACGACTCCGGATTCGTTTCCTTTATATCTTCTACCTCTATTAAAAACTGCCACTCATCACCATAATCATACAAGTATAAAAAACGTTGCCCCGTAATGAACCCTAAATCACCAACTTGTACTTTATCTGCTTTTGGACCTTCTGAATCATCATCTGGAGAAGAGATACAGTCCATTGACCATTTTTCTCCGTCCATAAAAAAAGAATAAAGGTGATCATTATCAAAGTCATATGCCTCAAGAATGATATCATGTAAATCTTCCATTGTGTGTTGACTTGATAAGATGACCTTTCGCCAAATGTTTTTCTCAAATGTAACTTTAAATGTATAAATTCCCTTCGTAAACCGCCTCTTATTTCTTGGTAAAGTACTTTGTAAGGATTCCTTTGGAAAAAGCTGTTGAAACGGCAAGAAAAATGGTTGTGAGCTTTGATCTTCATTCATTTTTTTAAGTATTATGTTTCTTTCTTTTTTTGGTAAATCAATATACCCTATTTCGTTTAATTTTGATCCGGGAATGGGATTTATTTCACCATAAATCCTTCTTTCCGATACATTCCATATTTGGATATAACGGTCAAGGAGCAGGATTGGGATGAGCTTTGTCCCCAAGAACGTTAATTTTATTGATTTTGCGAAATAATTACTTTTATTACCAAATAAATCTACACTTTCTTGGTCTATTTCGCATTGCCAAAAGCCAAACCATTCAAAGTAAAGATAAAAAAAATTCCAATCATATAGCCGATATGGTAATTTCCATCTATTATTATTTCGCAATGAAATAACTTTACCAGCCTTTTCTTGTGTACAAATAAAAAACAATTCATGAAGTGAATCGATAAGCGGATTATCAGACCTATCCAATAATTTTGCCCAATTCACATCAACCCAAAAAGTTTCTAGTAAAAAGAAATATTTTTCAATATCCGTTAATTTTTTGTACAACGCTATCCTTTCTGTTGGATGCAGTATCATTTTCCCGCCTTTCCCTAAGACCTTTTCAAATAATCGTCCGCTAAGGGCAAGAAAATAAAAGAAATGAATATATGGATAATATATCTGTTCGGTATAGGCTGTTGCGGTTTCATTTCTTACCGTTATCCGTTTATTAATTTCCGGCAAATGCTTTCTAGAGATATGTTCCATCTTATTTGTTAGCTGTATGGAATGAGCGCTTAAATAATCGATAAAAGTCTCAAAATCTTGTACTAATGTTCCCGGAACAATTCCATTTATTGAGGAACATTGGTACTCTAAATTATTGGCGTCTTCTTTTACTAAATTATGCTGATTGCTACTGACTTCTGACTCATTCCATAATTCCCCAAAGGATAGCTGAATTTCCTTATTACTGGTTTTATTATATATTGGATTAATATCTTTCATCGAATTCTCCCTTGATCATTAATTTGATTTATAGACGCATAGTTCTGTATCTTCTTAATGGGACACAGTTCCCGACCCACTAGCTTTGCATAACTGT
>NZ_JARSMD010000044.1:0-3633 GCF_035811335.1 Schinkia azotoformans | reverse complement strand
TGTTATTAATCACCCTGTTTGTCGGTAGTTTCGGAATCGACTATGACGGTGATTTTTTTGATTTGTAACCGTCATTTTTGTTGGCGATAAATATTAGCCGTAGAATTTGGCAGTATTAATTGTCCATAGTTTGGCAGAAGTAATGCTAAAAAGGGGAAGCAGACCATCTGGTCTAACTCCCCCTTGTTCTAAATATCAACCTGATAGGTTTCATTAGGTTTTAAATAAAATTTTGTATCATTGCGGCCAACGATAATATACCATTCCCTCCCAAGTTCCATCCGGCATGAAAGTTTCCTACCATCCCCAAGATGAAGATCAAACCAATCACCACACCGAACTTTGTACCCTGTATTATCACCCCAAAAGACCACCCAACAATCTATATCCTCAAAATATTTCATATCTTTCCAACGGCTTTTCATCTTGTTTCTCCTCGTATCCTAGAATTCTTTATACTCGTTTAAGATTCGATCTACATGCATCGCATCAACTAACTTTTCTTTTCGAACAACGGCATCAAGTAAGCAGGCTGTACATTCATTGTTGATCTCGCGAGGAATTCCTCGAGTATGTCCATAAATTGAATCAATCGCTTCCGCTGTAAAAATGGGATGCTTAGCACCTGCTGTTTCAAGTTGATGTTCAATATATTTTCGTGTTTCCTCCCGGTCCAATCCACCCAGATGATAGCGGACATTCATTCGCTGTGTAATCGGTTTAAACAAACGCATCTGAAGCGTTGAACGTAATTCAGGCTGTCCAACCATCACCAATGCCAACGGAGACACGCTATCAATTTGAAAGTTGGTCAAAAAGCGAATTTCTTGAAGCATATCTCCTTGCAGTAGGTGAGCTTCGTCAATGATCACGACAACTGTTTTTTGTTGGTTTTCATACAAATCCCAGATGGCATGTTCAAATTGACGCTTCGTTTCACTCCGCAAATGCTTGGGCGGAATACCGAGATGATGTAATAATTCTCTGTAGAAGTCTCTTGGTTTAAGAGAGGAATCGCATAGATAAATAAATTGATATTTTGTAAGATCCAATCCGTCCCGAAGGGACCTAATGGCAGTTGATTTTCCAGCCCCAATCTCCCCGGTAACTAAGCCAAATGAACGTGTTTTGACCATGTATTGGAGCCGGGCAACACATTGTTGAAAAGAACTTGATTGATACAAACTTTCCGTCGGAATTTCTTTTGTAAAAGGAGTGCGATCCCATCCGAAGAAATGACTAATCATATCGATTCACCCTCTTCCATAAGGCTTACAAAGCCACTCTGATGATTTTGCTTTTGTTGTTCTTGGTATTCCTCATAGACTAGTTCAATAAAATTAAGCCCTGTTTTCTGAATCGTTTCCTCAGATTCCGATTTTGGGCATTCTTCAGGCTTATCCCATTTCATAGAACGCTGTACCATTACTACAGCGTCTTTTAGTCGCTTTTCTTCTTTCCAAACTTGTATACTAGACATATCATAGGGATCAAAGCGCAATTGAACTTTCTCACCCACTAATCCCGCCTCCACCTCATAAGTAGTTCCTAATAGCGAAACACAGTTTGTTTTATCCACTTTTCGTGTTTCTTCCAGGAGGAAAACTTCTACTAATTCGTGCGGAGGGATCGTTCGGATTGGATGATCACATTTCTGATAACGATCCATCGGCCGTTGTTTAAAGCTGTTATGAACTTTTTGGTGATAGGCTACTTCCAGCCAGGCCGTAAAAAATTGATTTAAATCGGCCAAGGTTTTGATTTTTCCTTGTTCAATTAAGTCGTATGCTTCTGGAACGAAGCTCTGATCCACAAAACGAAAGAACTTTTCTTGCTTTCCGCGCCCTTGGGGGCGATAGGGTTTAGTATGTTTAAGCTGTGTCCCCAATCTTCCGCATATTCTGGCAAAATGGTGGGAAGAATAGATAGCTCCATTATCGACGTAGATCAGAGATGGAACCCCGTGTTTCAGTATAGCTTTTTTTAGACAGTCCTCTAATCGCGGTACACGTTCTTCAAAATAAAACTGCGCGTGAACAACGAACCGAGAATAATCATCAAGAAATACGACAAGGTAGGCCATCTTTTTCTTTCCCTTCTTCTCGGGATGAGGCAAATAGAGGGTATGCTGGACATCTCCTTGCCAACAAGCGTTGCGATGTTCCGCCTCAAACCTTCGAAAGGAATCCTTAGAGTTTGTTTCTAATGCCTTTTTAGTTATTCCTCGGCGCCTGAGTTGTTTAGAAAGGGTACTTTCTTTTAATTCCCCCGGCTGTACAAATTTAGCCAACTCTAAAATAGCCATGATCTGCCGTACACTTCTTGTTGGATTTTCTTTTTTTAAAGCAATGGCTTTTTTTAGAACCTCCGGTTCGATGGTCTTTGACCTAAGTAAATCTGCCCGAGGGGAAGGCTTTAACGCATCCCATCCACCTTCTTTATAGGACTTCATATATCTTTCCAATGTGCGAACACTTACCATTTTGGCAGTGCTGAATGGAATGTCATAGGAATGCCGCGCAATTTCTTTTAACAGTTGAGCTTGTTCTCCCGTTTCTAGTTTTCGGGTCACCAACGGGGCAATAAGGCCATACCGAAAATTGGCAATCTCTTGTCTTTGTCTTTCATCCATCCAAATCTCTCCTTTATATATATTTTATAAAATTATGGCATACCGGCCCCATTTAGACAGGACTACATATTTTGTTGGATAATCAGCGAGTGGATGGAATAATTTAGGTGAAGTAGAGTGTCAGATTGAAAGAATTGCATTCGTCACAGAGGGTGACGGTAGGATGACCACCCACATTAGAGACGTAGTTTGGCAGGAAGATGGGTATTTAGGAAAGACAAATAACCCATCATCAATGGGTTAAATTGGAAGTAATAGACGTATTTTTGGAGAAGAAAATAAAACCACTCAAGGGTATCTAAGGGTGTTGAATTTACACCTTTGGAATGAAGGCGAAGTAAATCCTCCTCCTCCCCAAATTGAATAAGTCTGCCCGCAACCCAAATAGAAGTACGGTCAACTTGTGCCAGATACCGGTTCCACCACCGCTTGATAGTAGTAGCTGAAATTCCACCAATCGAAGGGGATACAATGCCTTGGGAAATCTTTTGAAAGCTGACTCCCTTCCTTCTCCGATTAAAGGCAGCCTCGCGAGAGGTCGTAACCACACGAGCCCAGGGGATGAGGAAGTCGGGAAATAGAGAAATAGTTTTTCCACATAACGGACAGTACCAACGGTAGATTGGTATAAGGATGCACTGGTACTTAGTAGTAGCACACCGATAATAGCGGCCATGCTTATATAAAGTTCTTTTATTACATGATTTATCAGGGCAACACAAGGATATATTGGGACGCTTTTCCCCATATTCCTTTAAATAGGACTTGAGTGTTTTCCTAAATGGTAGTATTCTATTTTTATACATGTTTTTATTTTTTTTGCCCCCAATCGACTGCAATCGATGGGGGCTTTTCCTTTATATTTTTACATAAAAATAGCCTAATCCGCCGTCATTGTAAAGATGGGATTAGGCTTTTGTCGTTATGTAATTACTTCCATGACTGACAAAGATATTGGCGAAATTATTAAGATTTAGCGTCATAGACATTGATTGAAAACA
>NZ_JARSMD010000043.1:0-42101 GCF_035811335.1 Schinkia azotoformans | reverse complement strand
TTTAGTCATGGGTTGTTGACAGGAAATTCGTCAGCAAAAAGTAGCTGAACGTGGAGGTTTTAAGGAAAAAATATTACTGGTAGAGGTCACGGATCCTAGCTATTATTCTTGTTAGGAATCGATTGATTATAGCACAGAATTTATATATAAAGGTGAGGGCTTATGATACTACAATTGAAAATAACGTTAAGAGATTCGAAACCTCCGATTTGGAGAAGGATCGAAATAAGGGATTCGATGACATTTAATGAACTTCATCAGGCGATTCAAATTGCTTTTGATTGGTTTGACTATCATATGCATGGCTTTAATGTTAGAAGAACAAATGGCTTTAAAATAAATAATTACCTCTCAATTGAACCTGCAGGCAATGCAAATTATGAATTGATTAAGTCTTTTGATGAGGATGAGTCTCTGCTTAAGGAAATTTTTAAACAGGAAAAAGATAAAGTCATCTACACTTATGATTACGGGGACAATTGGGAGCATGAAATTGTTCTTGAAAAAATTTTACCTGAACAAGTAGGTGTATTTTATCCAAGATGCACAAAAGCTCTACGTGCGGCACCGGAAGAGGATAGCAGATTTGAATATTTGGAAACAGGAATTGTAACAGAAAATGTTGATTCTAAGTCTCTGATGGAAGATATCAATGAATATTTTATGAGCAGATTTGAAGATGAAGGTGCCCAGTCGTATAATACTGACGATCTTGGTGAGATTACCCAAGTTGGTAAAGAATCTGCAAATTGGCCAAGATTATTGGAACTCACTGAGGAACTTAAGCAATTGCAGCCTTGGAAATGGATCGATGATGATCAAATCTTTGCAATCCAAGACCCTGAAACAAAAGAATACGTGTACTGTTCCATCATGGGAGCAGGAGGTATGGAATATGGACTATCTGCCTTTATAGGTGTTGAGGGGATCGAATATTTAAGAGGGCTATTGACTGCAAACATCATTGATGAAAAATATTACTTAAAACAACGAAGTTTACTAGTAAGCTTCTCCAATCGGGACGAATTAAGTAAAGAAGATTTACAACTTTTAAAAGAACACGGCAAGTCATATCGTGGAAAAAATCAATGGCCGCAATTTCGCAGCTTTCGTCCCGGCTTTTACCCCTGGTTTTTAGATGAAGATGAAGTCCGTCTTTTTTCACTAGTAATCGAACAAGTAATGGAAGTATGTAGATTAGCTAAAAAGGATCCGAATTTGATAGCTGCAGAAGAGTTGGATTGGTTTTTTACAAGAGAGTATGATCACAAAAACAGAAAATGGATAGATATGCGAATTTCTGTAGGGACAAGCGTGCCTATGCTAGAGGATGTACCGTTGTATGTGAATGAACTCGAACTTCAGGAACTCAAACGTTCCAATAAAAGATCGAATATCCCTCTGGAATTTGATTGTGATTATATATTAACACCAACACAAGACCGGCCCAACGAGCGCCCTTATTATCCTAGACTAGCATTTTGTGTGGAAAGGAAACGAGGGTTGATTGTATATAGTGATATGGTGAAAACTAATAATGTTGGTGCCGTAACCCAAGAAGCACTTGTCGGATTAATAAAACAATTAAATAGTATCCCAAGAGAAATTTGGATAAAAGAAGAGATGTTCCCCTATCTAAAAGAAATTGCCAAAAAGTTAAACATTCAACTTTTAGTCGCTCAAAAGCTCCCTTTCCTTGAAGAAGCACGGAGGGAAATGGAAATGATGATGCTGTGATGGGGAATTGGCATAAAGGGAGGAATAGGACAGAGAACTACATCTCCGTCCCATTTAGTAATTATTGTCTGAATATACTGCATTATATATCTGATCACATAAATCAGCTGTATATGTTCTAAGTGTTACAATTAGATGCCGCTTTGCTAAATATACATTATCAATTTGTTCTTCCGCATAATTTTGGTCAACAAAACTACTGAACCGGTGGTATATATAATTTGTTAATATATTCTCAATCCATTGCCATTGACCCTCATTTTCCGGTCTATAATGCTGATTAATAGCATCATAGATCGGTTGAGGGAATTGGTCCTCACGGAACAACATACTGGCAGCTTCTTTAAAATTTTTTGCTTGTACTAAATTAAAAGATTCTCCATACACATCAAAAATATTTTCACAAATATAGCCTACATAAGTAGGAAAAGATTCGTCCAAGTTTCTCACGATTGATTCTTTATCTGTAACAGGTTCTATGAATGTTTTTTTGTAGTTCAATGAATGCCAATATAATGGTAAGATTTTTATAAAGAAATCGACATGGTATATTAATTCCAGTCATTTAAGACGTATGGAGGGATTTTTTTGAAAGTATATAACAAACTTGTCCGCGATTATATCCCGGATATTATTAAAAAAGATGGGAAGCTGCCAACTACCAAAATCCTTTCCGATGAAGAATATAAAGTGGAACTATAAAAAAAGGCTCAAGAAGAGCTAAACGAGTATTTGCGGGCTACTACAAACAAAGAAAGCATCGAGCATGACCCACAGTTCCCGACCCTCTGGCCCAAAAGAAGTGGATTCACTGGCTTTAGCGAACGCACAAATGAACCTTCAAACTGCTTATAAGAACTTCTTTGAAGGAAATGCTGAATTTCCAAAGTTCAAAAACCGTAAAGCTAGACAATCCTACACGACTAACTTAGTCAATGGAAACATCGAATTGAAAGATGGTCATATCAAACTACCAAAACTGAAACTTGTAAAAATCAACCAACATAGAGAAATCCCTGAGAATTACAAACTGAACTTGTACCATTTCCAGAACGAGGTCAGGAAAATATTATGTATCTGTACTAACAGAATACGAAAAAGATATACAGCCTAAAAAAATAGAAAATGTCGTTGGGCTAGATTTTGCTATGTCTGAATTATATGTGAGTAGCGAGAATGAGAAAGCCAATTATCCTCGATACTATCGTGTTGTGTCAGAAAAATTAGTAAAAACACAACGCATTCTGTCCAAGCGTAAGAAAGGTTCTGCACGTTGTTGGAACAAGCAACGTCTGGTAGTAGCTAAATTACATGAGAAAGTGGCGAACCAACGCATGAATTTTCTTCACCATAAGTCTAAAGAATTGGCTTCTAACTTTGACGCTGTCGTGATTGAGGTCTTGGACATGAAAGGAATGTCTCAAGCCCTTCACTTTGGAAAAAGTATTCAAGATAACGGTTGGGGCGATTCCTTTAACCTGTCAATCTTCGATATATACAAACTTCAGTCCCCATCTTTTAGATACATTTCATGACCATCAAGTGATTAATATATTGACCGAATGTAGATATTATGTTAAAAATAGTTCACTTCTATTGCTTATATAAGTATTTAATTATATGATTATAGTCGAAAATGAAAATATTAAGAAAAACTTAAAAACTAATACCGTTAGGGAGATGTAAAACGATATGCAACAAACAACAGTAGAAATCGTGAAAGCTGCACAAGTATTAAAACTTCTTGGGGATAAAACAAGACTTACAATCATTTCTATTTTGAAAAAGCAGGAGTGTTGCGTATGCGAGCTCGTTGAATTATTTGATATAAGTCAGCCTTCAATTAGTCAGCATTTGCGGAAACTTAAAGATGCTGCACTTATTGTAGAAGAGAGAAAAGGTCAATGGATTTATTATTCCTTAAATAAATCCAGTGAGTATTATCCACTTATTAATGATATATTGCTGCATGTCCATGAACAAAATGAGAGAACGGCAAATATTGATGGTAATGATGTTAAATTACGTTTTGATTGTTAGGTAAGCTTTAAGGAGAGGGATGAAGAAATTATGAGTAAAGAAATTGGGAACATGCGGCGTCTTTCCTTTTTAGACCGGTATCTTACGCTTTGGATTTTCCTTGCTATGTCGGTTGGGATTGGAGTCGGTAATGTAGCACCGGGCTTTGTAGATGGATTGAACAGCTTACAGGTAGGAACAACTTCAATACCGTTAGCCATTGGCTTAATCCTGATGATGTATCCGCCATTAGCGAAAGTTCGTTACGAAGAGATAGGGAGGGTTTTTAAAGACGTAAAAGTACTCCTGCTGTCACTTGTCCAAAATTGGATTATCGGTCCTGTTCTGATGTTTGTTCTGGCCATTATTTTTTTGCCAGATAAGCCAGAATATATGGTTGGGTTAATTCTTATTGGTTTAGCTCGATGTATTGCGATGGTTATTGTTTGGAATGATCTTGCCAAAGGGGATACAGAATATGCAGCAGGGTTAGTTGCCTTTAATGCATTATTCCAAACTTTGTTTTTCTCTGTTTATGCCTATGCATTTGTAACGGTAATTCCAAAATGGTTTGGAATTGAAGGAGCTATTGTTGATATTACAATGGCTGAGGTTTCAAAATCTGTCTTCATTTATTTAGGTATACCTTTTATTGCTGGTATGTTAACAAGGTTTATTTTTGTAAAAGCAAAAGGAAGACAATGGTACGAAACAAAGTTCGTTCCTAAAATCAGTCCAATTACCTTAATTGCATTACTATTTACGATTATCGTGATGTTCTCATTAAAAGGTGATGTAATTGTCAGCGTACCATTAGATGTTGTACGAATTGCAATTCCATTATTAATCTATTTTGTAATTATGTTCTTTGTTTCTTTCTACATGGGCAAGAAAATTGGTGCTGGTTATCCTGTGACAACGACATTAGCGTTTACGGCAGGAAGCAACAATTTTGAATTAGCAATTGCTGTTGCAGTTGGCGTGTTTGGTATCCATTCAGGCGCTGCCTTTGCTGCGGTTATCGGTCCACTAGTAGAAGTGCCAGTTATGATTGGTCTTGTCAATGTTGCTTTATGGTTTCAACGTAAATACTTTAATACACAGACAATAAATTAAAGGGGTCGTAACATGAAAAATAAAAAAACGATTTACTTCTTATGTACAGGTAATTCATGCCGCAGCCAAATGGCCGAAGGCTGGGCGAAGAAATATTTAGGTAATGAGTGGGTTGTTAAAAGTGCTGGTATCGAAGCACATGGTTTAAACCCTAACGCTGTAAAAGCAATGGAGGAAACTGGCATTGATATTTCAGCTCAAACTTCTGATATTATTGATCCTGATATTTTAAATAATGCAGATTTAGTCGTAACACTTTGTGGTGATGCAGCAGATAAATGCCCTATGACACCGCCTCATGTTAAACGTGACCATTGGGGCTTTGATGATCCTGCAAAAGCAGAAGGCACAGATAAAGAAAAATGGACTGTTTTCCAACGTGTTCGTGACGAGATTGGTGATAGAATTAAAAGATTTGCAGAATCTGGAGAATAATACATCTAAATAACCAAGAGGTTCTCTTGGCTTTCGTCAAGTTCAAATATAAGCATTTGCTTATAAGGGTGACCATGTTATTAAACATTATTAGGAGGCTAAATAATGAGTAAAATTGAAATTTTTGATCCAGCAATGTGTTGCCCAACTGGAGTTTGTGGGCCAAGTGTTGATCCTGAACTAACAAGAGTGGCAACAGCAATTTTTTCTATAGAAAAGTTAGGCAAAGATATTAAAAGATACAATCTAGCGAATGAACCTGATCCATTTATACAAAATACAGAAGTAAATAAATTGCTAAATGAAAAAGGGCCTGATTGTCTGCCTATAGTTATTGTGAATAGTGTTGTGACTAAAGTAGGTGAGTACCCCAAGAACCACAGTTCCCCAAGAACCACAGTTCCCGACCCTCTGTCCCACTCCAAGGCCGATTGGTTCTGAATTAAACAAATGGCCAATTAATCGGAGAGAGTTGAACGTTTATTATGGAATGGCAGAAAAATGATTGCATGTAACAAGGGATTGGGCAAAAGGTTCTTCCATGCAAAATATTATGTTAAAACGATTACATGCTGCAGGAATTTTAGAGGCGGATGATAGGCCTTTGGCTATTGATTTGACACCTTCACATCAAGGGGAAGTTCACTCAAATGCATGGTATAGTTCCATTAATGCTTTAGCGGCAGCACTTTTTGATAGACCATATGATCTTGCTGTGGATGCATACGTGTATAAAATAAATGCTCCGGGTAATAGAGCCCAAAGCGTACAGGTATTTGATGCTAATAAGAGGTCACATACAATCCGAGCAAAAAATGTAGTCGTTTCCGCTAGCACTCTAGAGACTCCTCGACTCCTCCTTAATTCCGGAATTCCAGGACCAGCAATTGGCCATTTCTTGACAGGACATGTGTCGATGATTGGGATCGGAACAATTAGCCGAAGACAATTTTCAGATAGAATCGGAAATCTTTCTATATTAAAGTTTGAAACGGAAGAGGATCCATATCAAATCCAAATACTAGGACCAAATCAGTATTGGTCCTACCAGCAATTTGAAGACAGAGTACCGACAGATCAGCTCTTTGTTGTATTTGCAACCTTTGGAAGAGTGCAGCCTAGACGAGAAAATAGGGTGTATGTTGATCCAAATGATCGGGATGAATTTGGTGTACCTTGGCAGCAAGTTCAGTATTCCTTAAGTGATAGGGATAGGCAAACGGCTAAGCAAGTGGAAGAAGGAATTAGACGATCTGCACGAGCCATGGGAGTAACTCTCGATGAGTCTTCTCTAGTTCTTCGTCCACCAGGTGCTGACATGCATGAAGCTTCTACCTGCAGAATGGGAGATGATCCCAATACCTCAGCAACAAATCGTCACGGACAAATCCATGGTGTTCAAGGTTTATTTGTAGCCGATAATAGTGTTCTTCCTAGTCTAACTGGGGCTTGGGCCGTTATTTCCGGCACTGCCTTAGTGATTAGACTGGCCGACCATATTGTTCGACAGTCAAGACAATATTTTGAAATGTGACACATGACCACTATTTGTGGTGTGAATTTTAAAAAAGTTTGTTTAAAATCCTGTATTTAAACAGGATTTTTTATTATTGATTAAGTGCACTTTCATCCATATAAGCAACTTCCCATAAATGACCGTCTAGATCTTGAAACCCCCATATATACATAAACCCATGATCTAGAGGTTCACTAAAAGATTTACCACCAGATGACAATGCCTTATTTACCATTTCATCCACTTGATCCCGACTTTCAGCTGAAAAGCTGAGAATTACTTCGGCAGAAGTAGTAGTATCCACAATTTCCTTCTTACTAAAGCCTTTGAATCGTTCTTCAATCATTATCATAGCAAAGATATTGTCACTGATAATCATACAAGACGTGGTCTCATCGGAGAATTGTGGGTTGAACTCAAAACCTAGCTCCTTGAAAAAATTAGTTGACTTGTTTACGTCTTTTACTGATAAATTGATAAAAATATTTTTGGATGTGAATGCCATTTTTTGTTACCTCCTGTAAAAGTTACCTAAAAAAAGCTATGTCAATTAAGTTTGCCATTAAATGTTGCTAAATATTCCATTTCCACTAATACAACGACAATTGGTCCATAGTTCCCGACCCTCTGGCCCATTCCATTAAAGCTCCATAGGTAAAAATGCATATTCACTGTTTCTAACAATCTCGCATTTACGAATGGGGATAGGCTGCTTGAAAATGGGACCATTAATTACAGTGGTATGGAACTCTCCGCCTTCTCCGCAAGGGTCAATACCACGAGCGACTAACTCGTGTACATAATCATGTGTTAAAATTCGTCCTAAATCTTCTTCTCGCATTCCAAGTGATAAATTAACAGTGACTATGATTGTCACAAATCCTAAATTGATAAACTCTTCTACAGCTTCACGATGATTCATATTCCATAAGGGCATCGCAAGTTTTAAGCCTGCATTTTTCGTTACCTTGTCATGCCAACAGTCGGTAGCAGGCATATCCAAATCCCCGGTTACTAACACTTCAGCACCTTGATTTTTTGCTTTTTCCAAAAGGCTCATAAATTCTTTTTCGTAATCTGTCCAACTTGAAGCAGCCGTAAGTACAGGTAATCCTATAGATTTGGCTTGAGCATTTATGAGTTCCGGAGGCATTCCGTGAGATCTAGACCGTTTCCCTTCTTCCTCCAACATAACAATCAATCCAACCGCTTCTCCAACTTTCATTGCTTTATATAATGCTAAGACACTATCCTTTCCTCCGCTAAATGAGGCAATAAACTTATGTCCGGCAGCACCGTTTTTCCAATCTATTAATTCTGTCATTTTAATCGGTCCCCTTTAATCAAATCCTCTTTGTACTAGTGTACATTATCCTCTGATTTTGTTTCTCAAGATAATTGTACTTAAATTTGGAACTACATTGGTGGCCTCGTATGTAATATTCTTAAGAATTTTTTCGAAACATTAATCGTTGAAATCGATGCTCACTTACATAAAGAAGGAAGGAGCTTTTATCGGATTGATTAAAGGAATCAATTTGGGAGGCAACTATTATGAAGATTTTGTATTCAATGGTTTGCGTAGATACGAAGCTGTTGGGCAAATTGGGGCTATCATAGGCAGATTTCTCGGAGTGGTTTGTGGAATTTTGCTTGTTCTCTTAATTGTTGGACTAAAAGGAAAAGGAAAATTTAAATAACGCTTTGAAAAATAATAGTCCACAGTTCCCGACCCTCTGTCCCAGTGAATACGCTTGCTTGATTTTTAATTATGTTGTTCCGATGGATCAACATGAACGTTTACTCTCGTATTTTTTAATGTTTCTTTCATTTCTTTTTTTAAGCTTCCTATAATATCATGTATTTCTTTAGCTGTAAGTTCTGAGGGAACCGTGATATGAAAATCAATATGTTTCATATTTCCAGATCTTCTTGTCTTAAGTTTATGGTAATCGATAAATTGATGACTATGGTTAAGGATGATTTTTTTTACTTTTTCTACTTCTTCATCAGATAATTTTGAATCAAGAAGGAAGTCAAAAGCACTTTTGCATAGGTCCCATGCCTCTTTGATGATCAATAACGCTACAAGGATTGCCACAATCGAGTCAAGGATACTTAAACCTGTAATTGCGATCAGCAGAATACCAATTCCTACTCCCAATGAGGTGTAAACATCTGTTTTCAAGTGAAGAGCATCAGCCTCAAGTGCCATGGAATCTTCTTCCTTTGCCACCTTATATAACTTTCTAGATACCATCCAATTGATAAAGGCTGAAATAAACATCACTGCCATTGCAATATTCGTTTGCTCTAATTCAGCTGGCTCAATTAATTTTTTGACTGCCTCTGTAATTATCATAATAGCTGCTACAAAAATCAGAAGGCCTTCGATGAGAGCAGACATATTCTCTATTTTTCCATGTCCATAAGGATGTTTTTCATCAGCAGGCTTAGCAGAGACTTTGACCGAAACGAAAGCAATGATAGAAGCGATAAGGTCCATTCCGGAATGAATGGCTTCAGAAATAATACTAACTGATCCACTCAACACTCCCGCGATCACTTTGAAAATGATCAGAGCGGTGTTCGATATAATCGATAAAGAAGCAACCTGCATTTTTCTATTTGAACTAACCATAAAAACCCTCTCCTTCGCACCCCGTATTAAGCTACTTATTAAGAGGATGTCCAAAAATCCTGGAAAAAATGACTAATGTTGGTTCAACTAAGTATTTCCTTAAATGTAGCTAAAATTCCACTTTTCCTTATAGTAAACTTTATAATATCTTTTTTGCATACGGAATTTTAATAATGACATAGGCAATCATAAAACACGTCGCCACACTTAAAGGGGCAACCATGGTAAATTTGACTAATGGTGGTAAATCAGAAATTCGAAATATCATGGTCCATCCAACAACTATAGGTGGATGAATCAAATAAACGGTATAGGCACTTTCACGCAGCACGTTAATAAAATGATTGTTGAAATTCCAGCGTTATTGAAAGTATGTAAGTAACCCAATGGATATACCAAAACACAAGAAAGGTTCCCAAAGAGCGTAAAAGAGAGCTTGAATGTTCATTCCTCCTGAGAATAAAAGGGTTCCGCTAAGCGCCCCCGTTGCAATTAAACCGAGAGGAAAAATAGGAATCATGATAATACCGATTCTTTTCCATGTTTTCACCAATTTTTCTGGTATATTTTCTAACCAATTTTGCCGGTACGATTTAATTCCTGCCCACATGAATAACATATATAATGGAAAATAACCGAATTGAAGCCCCCAAATCCCTGATCCGGTTGGGTAAACTAATCTCACCGTAAACGCAATTAATCCAAAAACAATCGCGAAAAGAACGAGTGTTTTACCTTTAGGGAAATAAGAGGTTCTTTGATTTTCTTTTTTTGGACCAGTCCATAATCGAATCAGGGCATAAATAATACCGAAATATAGGAGGGTCTCCAAAAACCATGCCGGTCCAAAAAACGATTGTTGAAACGAAAAAACCTTTTGGGTGTAAATTTGTTGAAGTGTCATTTGGCTTTGGAACTGAGCGAACCATACTGTAATTGGTCCAAGGATAAAATAGTAACATGCAAGGGGGATTCCAATGCGAACAAATCTCCCTTTCAAAAAAGCCTTTGCGCCCTTTTTTTCATAAGAAGCCGGCACAAAATACGTAGACAAAAAGAAAAATAAACTCATAAAAAATGCTTGGCAAACCCCAGTAAAGATACTGAGCACGATCATCGTTATACTTAAATGACTTTTATCTACATCCTCTAAAATCCATGAACCAGCTCCTCCATATGAATGATCCACAGTTCCCGACCCTCTGTCCCATTTTTCCTCCGTATTTCAGTTCAAATTCAAAAAGATCCCGTTGACTCATATTGTAGTTAATTATTAAGAGCTCTTCCTTGCCAAAAGGTCCAGCTTCACAGTCAATCGCGATATAGGAAGTGTTTGTGGGGTTTACCTCCTTAATCATATCGCCGCAGCTATTGGTTCTTATTTCTCCACTCCCATACTTGTCTCTGGTGTTGTCATCTTTTACCTCTAGAGATTCTCCGTTATATGTTAGATCAGTAATAATCGGATCTCCTTCAATCGTGTAGTGGACAATTCGTAAATCAGCGGGAACACCGTTTTTTATATTGTCATAGAAGCTCTGCATTCTTTCCAACCCTTCAATGCTTCCATGGCTATTTAGGACATCCACATTTCCTACTCCCTTAACATAAGGTTTGGTGGTATCTTTAACTGCTGATTGAGGTCCACCGTTGGTACTCGTGCCATTTTTTTCACGATCATTCGGATTGCAACCGGCTAGAGTAATAATTAACATGATTAAGAGGCCTATGTATGTTATTTCCTTCATTAGTTCCACGTCCTTTCTTGAGATTTGGTGTACATAAAGTGCATAAAAGGAATTACAATCTAACGTTTCTTCTTTGTTTTGCTTTTTTAATGGTGATGGAATTCTTCCTTTGTTAAATAGACGCTTTTATTTAAAAAATGTCACAATTATAAAAGCGTTTTTAATTTACTTCCAATGATGAAAACAAACCAATCTACTTGAATAAGATTTAAACAATGATCTTGCACAATTGGGCGCGATTGTGGAAAATCCGTATCTCTCTTATTCAACGAGTGAGAAATAGAAAGAGCATTAATGAGTCCATTCGTGTATAAGTTGCACCTTTTCTAATCATCTTAAGAGATATACAAATTAGAAGAAGGTGTATTATGGCAAAAAATTGTTATCGGTCATTCACCATCATTTCTTTAAGCATGGTCATTATTCTAATGTCTTCCTGCGGTCAGTCACAAAGTAAAGAAGAAAATCTCAGTACGAATAAAACTCCTCGGGAGGTTTTAGGTTTTTACACAGAACAGGAAGGAACGTATCCAGGCTCTCAACCTACAGTTGACTCGCAATTCTCCAGTCTAAGCATTATTGCACCTTTTTGGTATAAGCTTGATGATAAACGTCCAGGCAGTCTTATAGAATCCGTTACAGCAGATCATAAAAGAAAGGTTATTCAAAGTGCTCATGAAAAAGACCTAAAGGTATATATGGTTGTACATAATCTCTTTTATGAAACTGTGGAGAAGGGGAAGCAGGTAGCGAGTAATGTGCTCGATAACGATAAAAATCGCGATGTTTTCATTCAGAACTTACGCAATGAAATAAATCAGTTTAAATATGACGGTATTAATATTGACATGGAAAATTTGTATTTGACTGACCGAGATGCGTTTAGCCAGCTGATAAAAGAATTGTCAGATACACTAAATCGTGATGGAAAAGTAGTTACGGTTTCAGTCCCGGCAAACACAGGTGATTCCCGTGCTAATCCCTGGTCCCCATGGTTTGATTATGAAAAGATTGGTCAATATTCAGATGGGTTAATGATTATGACATACGATGAACACAATCCTAGAACAAAACCCGGGGCAGCAGCATCAGTCGATTGGACAGAAGCAACGATTCGTTATGCTTTGAAACATGAAGTACCATCAACAAAAATTTTACTCGGTATCGCTGGTTATGGATGGGACTGGGATACAACAGCAGGCAAAGCCAAGTATAGCTCCTATGAAGAGTTAATGGTTCAGAAAACAAAATATAAAGCTAAAGTTCTATGGGACTCCGGTTCTCAAACACCTCATTTTAGTTACGTAGATGAAGAACAACATAGCCACCAGGTTTGGTTTGAGAATAGCGATAGTCTGCGGTATAAGCTAGACCTTGTAGAAAAATATGACTTACGAGGAATCGGGATTTGGCGGCTCGGCTTAGAAGACCCAAAGTACTGGACAACTATACCTGAGAAAATAAAAGTAAAAAAGTGATGAAATGGTCATCCCAATCCTGAATATGGGTTTGGGCTTTAGAAAATGGAAAAAAGACATTATATTACTAATTTCATTCTTTAAAGATTGTGAAAAATTGTACATAATTAACAGTGGCGTTTCTATCAATCACCCTTCTTCCAAAAGGAGAGAAACTGATTTGCATATCCTTGTATCGAAAAAATATATAAGAGGGGTCGTTCATTTGAAAGCACTTGTGTTTAATACATTCGGAGGACCGGAAGTACTAGAATATCTTGAAATTGCGGACCCTGTTATTGGGCCTGATGAAATATTAGTAAGGATGAAAGCAATTGGGTTGAATTTTGCTGATATTTATAGAAGAAAAGGGAACTATCATCTTGCTGGTAATGCCCCGTTTATTTTAGGTTATGAAGGGGCGGGAGTCGTTGAAAAGACGGGAACTAATGTGCAAGGAATCGCCGTCGGCGACCCTGTTGCATTTGCCGATGTCCCATATGCTAACGCGGAACAAGTGGCTGTTCCGATGGAAAAGGCAATTCCTCTTCCAGAGACCATTTCGTTTGAAGAGGCAGCTTCCGTTTTGTTGCAAGGCTTGACTGCCCACTATTTAACAAAAGATAGCTATGCGGTTAAGGAGAATGATATAATTTTGGTTCATGCAGCAGCAGGGGGCGTTGGACAGCTGCTCGTCCAAATTTCAAAGCTCCTCGGTGGAAGGGTCATTGGTTTGACCTCCTCTATGGAGAAGGCGTCCGCAGCTAAGAAAGCTGGAGTAAATCAAGTTTTCTTGTACTCGGACGATTGGAAGAGAAAAGTTTTAGAGGAAACAAACGGAAAAGGTGTAGATGTAGTCTATGACTCAGTAGGCTCCACGCTCGAAGACAGTTTTGCAGCAACTCGCATTGGGGGAACGGTCGTATTTTTTGGAATGGCAGGGGGAGACCCTGCTCCAGTTGACCCAAGAATGTTGATGGATACGTCAAAGACTTTGACTGGTGGGGATCTTTGGAATGTCCTTACTTCCCGTGAGGAACGGGAAGCCCGTTCAGCCGAGTTGTTCCGCTGGATAGAAGAGGGGAAAGTAACGGTATCCGAGCCTACGATATTTGCATTGCGAGATGGCCGCAAAGCGCATCGTTTTCTAGAAAGCCGCAAAAGCACGGGGAAAATTTTATTAAGACCATAAAATGATAGTCTATGTTGGCGAAAAGGGAGACTATCGAGAGCAAAGGTTGGGTCAAGCGAAGCCAATAACAGGTCCGGCAAGAACGTGAACACCAGAAGGGATAGTCAAAAATAACAAAAAACACCGATGGTCGGTGTTTTTGATGTGGCTATGTTAAACGGCTTACATTTTTGTTAGGTATTCATCTAATTGATCAAAGGTCCCGGAATAACCTCCCTGAGCCATCTCTTTTGAATCCTCGAAGGTTTTGATCTCTTCCTCAGTCGGAGATACGGGAGCCACAATCATTGTAAGAGTTGTTTTCTCTTCTTCCTCGGTTAACGTAATGGTATTCAGGGTTTCCATAGGCCAATTTACGTCAAAGGGTGCACGTACAGTGTTACCTTCTTCATCAGAAAAGAAACTGGTGTAAACAATTTTCTCTGGTGCAATAATTTCACTGTATACAAATTTAACCCACATTACGTTGCCGTCAGCAGGTCTCTGGCTATAGTGAAAGACACCGCCCGGACGGAAATCCGATTTAGAAACCTCGAATGCCCATCCTTTTGGCCCCCACCAATTCATTAGGTGTTCCGATTTAGTTAACGCCTTAAACACAATTTCACGTGGGGCATTGAAAGTATGAGTGATTTTGATTTGAGTTGACATTGTGATTCCTCCAATAATTTTTGTTTTCATTCTCTTTATTTTCTCTCTTTTAACTAAAATTATTGTTGCACGATCTTCAATTAAAGGGCGCGTTTCTCTATTTCTTTGTTATCAAGAACTATGACAAGGTGTTTTTTGTTTGGAAGGAATTTGTAATTTTTGAAAAGAATAATTATGTAGATGATCAGGTAATAAATTTTTACACATTAGGAGGTAAAACTATGGCAAAAAACAAATTACTAAGAATGGACAATGTCGGCATCGTTGTAGAATCCCTTGATGACGCAATCTCTTTCTTCGAGGAGATTGGCTTGAACCTCGAAGGGCGAGCCACTGTCGAAGGTGAATGGGCTGGTAGCGTAACCGGACTGGGTTCTCAGTGCGTAGAAATTGCTATGATGGTTACCCCAGATGGCCACAGCCGAATTGAACTTTCGCGATTTCTCACCCCACCTACTATATCAGATCACCGGACTGCTCCTGTAAACGCACTCGGTTATCTACGCGTCATGTTCACCGTTGAAGACATTGACGAAATGGTATCCAGACTCACTAAGTATGGTGCTCAGCTCGTTGGAGAAGTGGTTCAGTACGAGGACTCGTATCGGCTCTGCTACATTCGTGGAACCGAAGGACTTCTAATCGGTTTGGCGGAACAACTCGGTAACAAATAAGTAAGTGACGTTTTATAAAAAGCCTTACTGAAATATACATTACTGAAGTAAAAATTTGAAACAGAAAAGCAGTGTGGTAGTAACTCGAAGAAGTCGGGAACGTCATATAACATAGCATTCACGCTGAATTAAACTAATAGGGCTATTCTTCAAGAAGGAGAATAGCTTTTTCTAATTGAAATAAATGACAGGATAGTTGAAAAGCAGATATCATAATAAAAAGTCACCAATATAACTTTCCAAATTATTCTTTTTATGGTTATAAAACTGGAAAGTTATGTAAATATTAGTGTCAGATTGTGAATAAAAAAAGAGTATAGGTCTTACCACTATAGGGGTAGGAGTGTCGTCAAAAATAACCATATTTAATTAGCTTTTTAACTTTTTTCGTTGATAAGTTGAAAGTACTACTCCTTCCACTATAAATAGTGATCCTAAAATCTCTGCACCCGTTATTGGTTTGTATAGGAATATCAATCCCATTATCATTGCTACAAAAGGTTCAAAATTAGATAATATGGAAGCCTTTGAAGCATCAACATGTCTAATGTTGTTATTCCAAATCAGTGTAGCTATACCGTGTACAACAACCGCAGTTCCGATCAACAAAGTCCAATCAGACATCTTAGAGCTTATTCGTAATGGGGTGTCTAGTAAAAAGACAAAAGGGATCGACACAATCAAGCCTACTATATTCGAATATAAAGTAATGATAAGTGGATCTATTCTTTGAGAGAGAAGTTTCGTCATTATAATCATAATGGCGAATGTAATCATTGTTATTACAAGCCACAATAATCCTTTATCAAAATGTAAAGAAGATGAATTGCCTGTGGTTACAACAAAGTAAATACCTATAATTGCTATAATAGACCCTATCAACATACGAAAGGTTAATTTTTCCTTTAAAAAGATAGCTGCTAAAAAGCCAGTTGAAATAGGGGTAGTTGCTAAAACTAATGCAGATGTTGTTGGATCAGCTGTTTGTAATCCTACAAAAAAAAGACCATTGGTTTATAAATACACCAATAACCCCTAGAAACAAAACTGCGAGTAAATCCGATTTATTTACACCTTTAAAGTGTTTTTTGAATGAGGATAATCCAATTAAAAATAGTACAATAAATAAAAGTCTAAGCATGGTTAGGAGAGTTGGGGAAAAATCTTGGACTAAAATCTTTCCAAATACAAAATTGCTTCCCCATACCACTACACAAATGGTTAGCAAAGTATATGCTTTTAACATATTTCTTTCCCTTTCTATAACAAAATAACAACTATCCTAGTTTAACATAGTAAAAACAAAAGCAAAAAGAGATGACCACCGAAAATGGTAATCACCTCTATATTGTCTATAAAATCCTTTTTATTTCGATAATTCTAAAATTAACTCTTTATAGATATTGAAAAATGCAAAGTAGTAATCTTTGTAGACATATTCATCTGTTTTGTGTGCCATTTTTGTTTCGCCTGGACCAAACATCATGAATGGGAAGTTGTCATCTTTATCTCGTAATAAGTTTGATGCATCCGTTACTCCTGGCGAACCTTTAACAGAAATTTCTAAACCTAAATGTTTTTTACCAAGTTCTTTAGCAAGATCAACCATTTCAGACTGTCCTGAAGTGAAAACACTTGGTAATGACATTGTCACTTCAACATCAATTTTAGAGCCTTCTTGATTGTATTTGTTAGCTGTTGTTTTGAATAAGTCAATCACTTCATCGTTATCAAATTCTGGAATCGTACGTACGTTTATTTCAGCTACTGCTTTTTCTGGAACTGAGTTTACTTGGTTTCCTGCATTAAAAATAGTTGTACTCATAACCAATTTATCTAGAACTTCATTTTTACGATCATCGCCATTCAATTTTCCGTCTCTTTCTGTCAATGTGAACGGATCTGAAGTCCACTGGCTTACATCACCAGGAGAAACGACATCCATATGACCAGAAATGCCAATGACTGGACTACCGCTTCCAATTTCAGCCACTAAGTTAACACGAGTGTTTGTAACTGGAACAATTTTAGATTCAATGCCGTATTCAGCAAATAAATCTTTCAAGTAATTTGCCACTTCGATTTCGTTTTCATTAACAGATTTAATCGCTATAATGTCAGATAAAATCTTTATTTTTTCTTCTTCTGTAAAATGTTTCAAACTAAAGCCCTCCAGTATTTTATCTGTCTATCTTCAATGAATACAACTGTATTTTACCCAAAAGTCCATTAAAAAAGTCCACAGTTCCCGACCCTCTGTCCCATTGGAGATTTTTTACACTTGAAAAGTAAAATGAAGCAATGTAGAATTGCAAGGTAAATAATATTAAAATATAGATTACCTGTATAACCTCTAGAATATGGCTTGAGGGTCTCTACCAGGAACCATAAAAATCCTGATTACAGAAAATGAATTATTCATTTTTTGTAATTAGGATTTTTTTCGTTTTTTTGGAAAGATCCTTTCAGTCTATTTTTTTAATACTATTAATAAAGAAAGGAAAATAATAGACTATGAATTTTAAGGTTATTATACTAGCATTATCGACGATCGCAGCTGGATTGGTGGAATTAATCGTAGGCGGGATATTACCGACCATCGCTGCCGACTTTAACATTTCATTAGGTACTGCTGGACAGCTAATCACAGTTTTCGCGCTAATCTATGCCATTGCTGGTCCTGTTTTACTTGTTTTAACCAGTAAAATCGAGCGCAAGAAATTATATCTTGCTTCCTTGTTTGCTTTTTTCCTCGGTAATATCATGACATATTTCAGTCCTAACTTTACCTTTATGATGGTGGCAAGGGTGTTGACTGCGATAAGCACAGCACTTATTGTCGTTCTTTCCTTGACCATTGCAGTAAAAATTGTTGCCCCTACACAACAAGCAAAGGCTTTGGGGCTCATTTACATGGGCATTAGTTCGTCACTTGTGTTGGGCGTGCCACTTGGAATCTTGATTTCCAATGCATTTGGATGGCGTGTAATATTCCTTGGAATCGCTGTGTTATCAGTTGGATCAATAGTGCTTATTACACTATTTTTGGAGCGCATTCCTGGGGGAAATACGATTCCTCTTTCACAACAATTAAAAGCAGTAGGAAGTGCGAAAATAGGAAGTGCCCATCTTGCTACCATATTCATGCTGGCAGGACATTATACGATTTATGCTTACTTCACACCATTTTTGGAAACGAATCTTCATCTCAATTCCTATTGGGTCAGTATCTGCTATTTAATTTTTGGTATTGCAGCCGTAAGTGGTGGCGCATTCGGTGGAATACTTTCGGATTGGATTGGGGCTCGTAAAAGTATCATCATCCTCATTAGTGCATTTGCTATTGTATTATTCTTATTGCCATTATCGACTTCTTCACTTGTCCTATTCATTCCAGTTATGATGGTATGGGGAGCATTAAGTTGGAGTATATCGCCACCGCAGCAAAGCTATTTAATTGAAACTGACCCTGCCACGTCCGATATTCAGCAAAGCTTTAATAATTCTGCCTTACAAATCGGTATATCGCTTGGATCGGCAATTGGTGGCATCGTGTTAAACCAAACCGGCACAATATCCAGTACAGCTTGGTTTGGAAGTGTCATTGCCATCATCTCCTTACTTTGCGCAGTCTTTTCTTTAACAAGACCAACCATGGTGAGAGAAAATACGTCCTTCCAGAGCTCAGAAATCTGATGCTATTGGGAATAGTCCGCAGTTCCCGACCCTCTGTCCCAGTTAGATAGCCCATTTAGACAAAATCCGTAAATCACGGGTTTTGTCTTTTTTTGACTTAAAATATTACAAATATAATGGTAAGATTCTCATAAAAGTAATCGGCCTGGAATATTGATTTCAGTCACATAAAGCTGTATGGAGGAATTCGAATGAAGGTATATAACAAACTGGTCCGCGATCATATCCCGGACATTATTAAAAAGGATGGGAAGCTGCCAACTACCAAAATTCTTTCAGATGAAGAATTTAAATTGGAACTGCAAAAAAAAGCACAAGAAGAACTGAACGAATATTTGCAAGCTAAAACCAACAAAGAAAGCATCGAGGAGTTGGCGGTTTTATTGGAAGTGATTCATGCACTAAGTACCGTTCATGGTTATTCTTTGAAGAGTTGGAGAAAATTCGTCAGCAGAAAGCAGTTGAACGAGGTGGATTCAAGGTGAAAATCTTATTGGTTGAGGTAACGGATCCTAGCTATTATTCTTGTTAGGGTTTGATTATGGAGTGATAGCAATAATAAAAGCTGCAACCGCACTTTTTTATATTGAATAAAACAAAGTTTATAGCAAAAAACAACATAAACGTAAAGGCCAAACTATAGGGGGGCATGAGATGCCTAAAGTAGAAGTTTCTTGTGCCATTTCAAACTGTTCATACTACGGCGAAGGGAATATTTGCACTGCTGAAAAAATAATGGTTGAGCACCAAAACCATTCAAGGTATGACACAGAATTGTCGACAGAATTTTTTGCGAAAAATCATACTGATGAGGCAACTATGTCAGCTGAAACATGTTGTAAAACGTTTAAACCAAAGTAAATATTTAAAAAAAGGGCGATTCTTCCAATGGAGTTGCCCTTCATGCCCACAGTTCCCGACCCTCTGGCCCTATCGATTTTTGAAATAATATGAATGAACGATTAATGCGATGATATATTCTGGCTGATGTTCTTGTACGTCTATTACTTGTACATTACTCATGATATGGTTGCGTTTCAATGTGCCGATTACCTGTTCATCTTGAGTTAGTGAAATGATTGATGTCACCGTCGTTGCAGAAGATGTATATGATTTTTCATAAAATCTATACTGAATCGCTTCTTTTAATTTTACAGCATTTTTTAAATTAATTAGCGTACGTGCTTCACCGATTCGTTCTCCATTTTTATGAATTTCCCACTGATCCTGCTGGTTAAACCATTTTTCACGATACCAATGTACGTCATATATGTCCTTGTCAATTTGAATTTCTAAGGACAAATACCAGTTAAAACCAAAAATATCACTTAAAACATAATTCCATTTCTTCGGAAAGTAACGTTTCACATAACCTCTCTGTACATCCCCTTTAAAAAGTGGTTTTTGAATTATTAATGTCTTTTGTAAATTATAAAAGGACCACGCTTCAATACCTTTTGGCTGATAAGAACGCTCTTTTTCTGCAAGCCTTTTACTAATCATAAAAATAACGAGAGATGCAATAGGAAGCAGAAAAATCATCGCAAACATTAGTGGCTCAAATGCATCAAACACAATATAACGAGCAAGTGCTGTTAATAATAACAAAACAAATAGTAAGTTTAGTTCAATCATCTCATTCACCTCTGAATATCGTTTCTATTCTTAATTGGTCCACAGTTCCCGACCCTGTGGCCTAGAAAAAGTAGGAAAGTGATCTTTTCTCTGTAGTATAAATTTACAAAGTGTTAACAAATGCTTTAATTATTTTACAGGCTTTTGGAAAATAATGTCGAAATCATATGGAAGAAGATTGTAGCAGACATATAGTGTAGAATACAACTAAAATTTATACAAGGTTTGCAAGAGGAAAAACTAGAATACAAGTTTAATCGGGATGGATCGATTATTTACTGGATGAGAACTAATAATCTAAGAGAGTAATAGAAAGGAATGATCAAGTGGAGGTTATATTTTCATTATTACTATTTATTTTTATTTTATATGCACCAAGCTATTTTAAATTTAAGGGATCTAATTATAAAGATGTCAGTGGAAATACCTATTTTAAGACAATTTTTGATAAAGGGAATTATGGAGAATTTTTAACATTTGTCATTTTAGAAAAGTTGGAGGGTTACCATAAATTAATGGCAAATTTATATTTGCCGAAAAAAGATGGCACTACAACTGAAATCGATCTGGTAATGCTATCAGAAACAGGAGTTTATGTTTTTGAATCAAAAAACTATAGCGGGTGGATTTTTGGGGATGAAGCCAATAAGAATTGGACTCAGACGCTAAATAGTCGCAAAAAATGCCGCTTTTTTAATCCAATTTGGCAAAATTCAGCTCATATTAATGCGTTAAAAGTAGCTATCGGCAATGGAGATAATAAACTATATAAGTCGTATATCATATTTAGTAAACGATGCACTTTAAAGAAAATAAATGTGACGTCTAACCATGTTAAAGTAATAAAAAGAAATCAATTAATTAATACAATAAAAAATGATATTATGAGTTCAGAAAATGTACTAACTCCTCAAGAAATAGATCAAATATATGCTGAATTGCTTAAATACGCCCATGCGGACGGAGTTACAAAACAAGTCCATGTAAGTTTTATTAAAAATAAAAAAATAAGATAATATACTAAGACAAAATCCGCATACTCACGGGTTTTGTCATTTGACTTTCAATAAATGTTATTATAATGGTAAAATTTAAATGTGGAAGGTGAAATTATGACTTGTCCATTTTGTTATTTAGAAAAAGGTCAAATACTACTTGAAAATGAAGATGCGGTTGCATTTTTTGATAAATTCCCAGTTCAAAAGGGCCATTTGCTAATAATACCTAAAGTACATGTTGAAACATACTTCGATGCCAGCGAGCAGCAGATCATTGCAATTCATAACCTTATTAAACAGGGAAAGGCGTTGATTGATAAACAATTTTCACCCGATGGCTACAACATTGGCGTTAATATCGGCTATTATGGCGGACAAACTGTTCATCATTTACATTTTCATTTAATCCCACGTTATAAAGGCGATATTGAGGATCCGAGGGGTGGGGTACGAAAAGCGATACCAAATATCGTGGCGTATCCGTAATGAAACTTTCCCTATAAATAGTCCACTATTCGTAGACTGACTCACAATGCATTCCGCCATAAGAGAAATGGGACAAAAGGCTAATCCATTGTCCCATTTAGTAATTATTTGCTGAGTATACAAGTGTCATAAACCTTATCGCATAAATCAGCAGTATGCAATCTAAGCGTTACTTTTAGATGCTGCTTTGCTAAATATACATTATCAATTTGTTCTTCCGCATAATTTGGATCAATAAAACTACCCAAGTAGCGGTATATATAATTTGTTAATGTATTCTCGATCCATTGCCATTGACCTTTATTTTCTGGTTTATAATGCTGATTAATAGCATCATAGATTGGTTGAGGAAATTGGTCCTCTTGAAACATCAAGCTGGCAGCTTCTTTGAAATTCTTTGCCGCCACTACATTAATGGATTTCCCATACACATCAAAAATATTTTCACAAATATAGCCTACATAAGTCGGAACGGAATCGCACAAGTTCCTCATTATTGATTCATGATCTGTAACAGGTTCCTTTACCATAAAATAATCTGAATAAATAGCAATATATTCGGAAATGGTAAGTCCGAATTTTTCCCACTCCTGCTCCGATTGAGGCAAATAATTATCAATGACATAATCATAAATTTTTTGTGGAAACTGGTTGTCCCTGAACAAATCATAAGCAATTTCTCTAATTATTTCACTTTCATCCATAGCCTTCGTAAACCTCCTTCGATTTTTATCCATCCATTTAACTATTAGATTATTATTTAAGGTGAGATGGAGATGAGAAGTTCTTGTCTCGGTTATAGCTAATTAGCGTCCTTATTAATACTATATGAGCGACTATATTATGTTATTAGAAAAATCCAAAATAATACATGTAGAACAGCTTTAAACTGATATTTACACCTAAATTATGGTAAACAGCTGGGTATATTGTAGTATAATGAGATAAAAAGGCGAATTTTGGGGTGATAACATTGGCTTATACAATACCTGAAACAATCCGTTCTTCAGCTACAGTTGGGGAAAGATTATTATTCAGGACGTTCAAGACTTATTTGCCAGATGATTATATTGTTTATTATGAACCTGAAATACATGGAAAGCGTCCGGATTTCGTGATTATTGGCCCCGATTTAGGGTTACTGGTTTTAGAGGTTAAAGATTATACGAAAAATACATTATTCCAGATAAATATAGATGAATGGACAATCAATACAAGTTCAGGTGAACAAACGAAAACGAAGAGTCCTTTAAAGCAAGCGCGGGATAATATGTTCCATATTGTTGATGCATTAAAGAAAGATAGAAATTTAGTTCATTTAGAAGGGAAGTATCAGTTCCAGTTAAAGTTTCCCTATGGATTCGGTACGGTATTTACACGCTTATATCAAAAGGATTTTATAGAAAACGGATTATAGAGCGTGGTTGAGCCATCCTTATGTTTAACGAGAGATGAAATTGATCCAGAAAAAGAGGCATTTTCTGAAGAAAACCTAATTGAAAAGATTACTAATATGTTTGTTGTTCCCTACAGGCTTAGAACCCCTTTATCAAAAGAGGAAATAGATGCAATAAGGTATCATCTTTTTCCAGAAGTCCGGATTAGCGCAGAGTTTAAGCAGCCAGTTCCATACCAGGATCAACTACTCTTGTCATTACATGATATAAAAGCAATGGATTTACTCCAGGAAAACCTTGCTAAGCAAATTGGAGATAAAAACCGACTTATTCGTGGTGTAGCGGGAAGCGGTAAAACACTGATTTTGGCAAGTCGAGCTAAATTACTAGTGAAGGAACATCCGGAATGGAAAATTTTAATATTATGT
The DNA here is from genome assembly GCF_035811335.1 of Schinkia azotoformans. Taxonomy (NCBI): domain Bacteria; kingdom Bacillati; phylum Bacillota; class Bacilli; order Caryophanales; family Bacillaceae; genus Schinkia; species Schinkia azotoformans. Next base: position 18,275 of record NZ_JARSMD010000043.1, on the reverse strand, counting down.
TATAACATCTCTCTTTCACGAAGTATTGAACAAATGATTCATCATATGATGCAAGAGCCCGACAATTTATTTGATTTTGATTTTACAAAAGAAGATGCTGATTTACCTAGCACATCACGAACTATTAAAGTTCGTAATTTTCATGCATGGCTTAAAAATGATTTGAAAATTACAGAAAAAGAGATCCCATCAATTATTGAAAAACTAGAAAGTGGAGAGTCCATTCTTCCAATGTACGATGCTATTCTGATAGATGAAGGACAAGACTTCGACCCAGAATGGTTTCAACTGGTTTGTAATTTGCTTAATCCTGAAACGAAGTCCCTTCTTTTGGTGGAGGACCGCGCACAGGATATTTACAAGCGAAAACGTAGTTATCTGCAGGATACAGGGCTTAGCTTTCAAGGCCGTTCAAAAATACTGAGTATCAACTATAGGAATACCGCACAAATCGTTAAGTTTGCCTGGGATTTTTATCAAAAAAATTCCTCGTTAAAAAACAAGGTGGTTACAAAGGAGTTTAAAGGTGAAATTATTGCTCCGCAAAGTACCAGAAGAAAAGGCGTAGAGCCTGCGATTGTTAAAATGGATAGTTTTTTTAAAGAAGCAAAAATAGTTGCCAAACAAATAAACAAGCTTCATGAACAGTATAAAGTTCCATTTTCTGAAATGTTAATCCTTTATCGAGTAAAGAAAACGTACAAGATGAGTTATATTGACGTTTTAAAGCGCTCCCTTACAGAGGAAGGAATTGACTATTACTGGTTAACAGAAAACAGCGAATCTAAGCGGAATTTTGAAAAAGAACAAGAAACAGTAAAAATCAGTACAATTGAAAGCAGTAAAGGGCTGGACTTTCAGGCGGTATTTATAGTAAATGTTGACAATATGCCTTTTGCTTTAGAAGAGGATAAAGAGCGGGAAGCATCTTTATTATATATTGGTATGACGAGAGCAAAAGAATTTTTATTCCTATCCTATTCAGGTGAATCGGAGTTTACAGAATACTTTGATAGAATTTTGGATCAAAGAAAAGAATTGAAAAAATCAAGTGAAAAAAGTGGTTGAGTTGTAAATGTTCGGCTAACAAAAACATGAGAACCATGGTAGTTTTCAAAATAAGATCTTTCGAATTGGAGAAAAAGATGAAGAAGATTGAGCTTGTCACTGAAAATATCATTCAAAAGATTATATCTGGAATTGAGAGCGCTTCTACTATTTATATATTAACTGCTTTTGTTATGAAGTCTGGCGTTGAATTATTAAACCCCCACCTTCAAAAAGCGACTAAACGTGGGGCAGATATAAAAATATGTACCGGTGACTATTTGTACATTACTCAGCCAGAGGGACTAAAAAAACTTATTGACATACATAAGGAATTAGAAGTTCGGATGTGGCGTAGTAATGGAGTTTCCTTTCATCCAAAGGCTTATATTTTTCAGAACGAGGATGACGGCACCTTTATCATCGGTTCCTCCAACCTGTCACGTTCTGCCTTAACCACGGGTGTGGAATGGAATTTAGCCATGAAGGAATCAGCTGAGCCAAGTACATTTCAGGAAGCAATGGAGCAATTTATACATATTTTTCATCATGAACAAACAATTTCGGTAAATCGTGAAATAATAAAATCCTATCAAGGAAACTATGAAAAGTTTCATAAAAATAACCCAATGCTTGTAGAAAAGTGGTCCAGGTTGGAGGAAAAAACTTTGATGTTTCCTAATTAAAGAGGAACAGGAGGAAGAACCAACTCCAGATCTTATTAGGGAGAAGATTGAAGAGTATACAACAATCATAAAACCTTTGCCTGTTCAAGAGGAAGCTTTGGAGTTCCTGAACCAATTGCGTGAAGAGGGCTACAATAAAGCAATGGTGGTATTGGCAACTGGCCTTGGAAAAACATATCTTGCTGCCTTTTTTGCTAGAATGTTTAAACGAATCTTGTTTGTTGCTCACCGTGAAGAAATTTTACACCAAGCAAAACGATCTTTTGAAAAAGTCATTTCTTATAAAACAACTGGCCTATATTATGGTCCAGAAAAAAATCCAGATGCAGATATTATCTTTGCCTCTGTAACCACATTAAGTATGAAACAGCATCTATCTACGTTTAAATCAAAAGCGTTTGATTTAATTATCACCGATGAATTTCACCATGCAGCTGCTAATACATACCAGCGGGTACTTGAGTATTTTGCCCCAGAATTTCTTTTAGGGATTACTGCGACACCAGACCGTATGGATAATAAGGACATCTACGGACTATGCGATGGTAACGTTGCGTACCAAATGCATTTTACGGAAGCCATTGAAAAACATTGGTTGGCTCCTTTTAAGTATTACGGCGTTTATGATGAAACAGATTATACGAAGGTAAAATGGCTGGGTACGAAATATGATCGTGAAGAACTTCTTGCTGTTCAATTACGAGAAGATATAGCTGAAAAAATAATTAGTGCTTGGAAAAAGCATAAGCAGACAAGAACTTTAGTATTTTGTTCTAGCATTAAGCAGGCTGTTTATTTATCAAATTACTTCAATAGCCATGGTGCTAAGACGGTAGCACTTCACTCAGGCCAAATTGAAATAGGAAGAAAAGATGCGATTTCGTTGCTTGAAAATGGTGAATTAGATGCCATTTTCACCGTCGATCTTTCTAATGAAGGAGTGGACATACCAGCCGTTGATACACTACTGTTTGTTCGCCCTACTGAATCATTAACAGTGTTCACGCAACAAGTGGGTCGTGGACTTAGACGTCATCCTGAGAAAACTCATTGTACCATTATTGACTTGATAGGAAATTATCGGAATGCCGATCTGAAGCTAAGCTTGTTAGACACCAGTAGAAACGAGCAAAAGAAAGCAAAGTTAGTAGATCCGATACCACCAGAATTATGTGAAATCAACCTAGAATTGAACGTTATTAATTTATTAAAAGAGCTTGCACAAAAGAGGCAACCTAGAAAAGAAAAACTTTTATTTGCTTATCAAGAATTAAAAGAAGAACTGGGCAGAAGACCGTCCTATTTGGAATTGCATTTATATGGGAAGGCTGATTCGAAGGAGTATAAACAAGAATTCAAATCATATGCTGGTTTCCTTAATTGGGCGGATAAATTGTCTCAAGAAGAAAAAGAGATTTATGAAAAATACAAGACTTGGTTAGAGGAAGTAGAATCAACTAGCATGAGTAAAAGCTATAAAATGGTTGTTTTATTAGCCATGTTGGAAAGAGGGGCGGAAAATTGGTATTTGCCAATAACACCAGAACAAGTGGCACCCTTTTTCAAAGATTACTATCAACAGAAAAAATACCGGATGGTTATCGAGTTTTCTAGGGAAAAGTCAAAAGGTGTTTGGTTGGATGACGAAACCAAACTAATTAGTCAAATTAAGACCATGCCAATGACAAAATGGAGTGGTAGTTCAAAGGGGTTGGTTGAATTTCAGAATAATGTGTTTATGCTTACTTTTGAAATTGCAGTGAAACATCAAGAGCTATTGTTTCACTTAACGAAGGAAATTTGTGAATACCGGCTGCATGAGTATTTTGAGAGGAAGGAACAACAATAGATATAGTACCTTACTTGTTAGATGAGATTCTTCAGCTCACTAATGTATTATAATTTTTCAGATAATATAATAAAATATGGTAATTGCAGCTGAGTTTAATTGAAAAGGAGGAATTTGATATAGGACTTTCATTAGATGACACATCCATTGCGAAATATTATAAGAAGCTTGGTATAGAAGAGGGAAAAGAAGTGGGACAGAGGGTCGGGAAGTCTGGTTCTATGGTATTAGGAGCTAAATTTGCTCTAGGTCTTAATAAAAGTGGTAAAATGAAATTTGTATTAGATACTATTTGCATATTTTAAATTATCCATATAGTCCTAAGATGGTCAACGCTAAGAAATAGGGGAGATGTAAAAGATGGAGAAACTATCAACAACAAAGGCTTCACTTGGGATTGCCTTTGTTGTTCTTATTTGGGGATCTATTTGGCCGATCTATAAATTTTCTCTTCAATTTTCGCCGCCACTACTTTATGCAGGAATCCGTGGAGTGATTGGAGGCATTCTCCTGACGCTCTTTCTACTCCCGCGGTGGCAAAAAATTCAGTGGAAAAAGACCTGGCCCATTTATCTTATTTCAGCATTTTTTAATGTCGTTATTTTTAACGGTATACAAATGATTGGATTGCAATATCTTCCTTCCGGGCTATATACCGTCATTGTTTATCTTCAGCCTGTACTAGTGGTGCTTCTGACTTGGCTTTGGTTGAAGGAGACTTTGTCTGCAAAAAAAGCAATTGGCATGCTCATCGGATTTCTTGGTGTTGTGATTGTAAGCATTGAGGGGATTTCAGGAAAGATTTCTACCTTGGGCATTATCTTGGCTCTTATTACCGGCCTCGGCTGGGCAATAGGAACTGTGTATGTGAGAAAAACAAGTGCTATGGTTGATAACTTATGGCTAGTTGCGATCCAAAATATTATCGGTGGCTTCATTATGTTTGGTGCTGGTATGGCAACTGAAGATTTTTCTGCTATTCAATGGAATCTCCCATTTTTCTGGAGTTTGCTGTACGGGGCCATTTTCGCAGTCATCCTTGCCAATGCGGTCTATCTAAAATTGATGAGCGTCGGCGAAGCAAGCAAGGTTGGTTCATATACATTCTTAGTACCAATGATCAGCGTTTTCATTGGAACATTCATGTTAGGTGAACCGTTTACTGTATCATTATTTGGCGGTATGATTCTAATTCTATTTAGCATTTATTTGATCAGTTCCAAAAAAACAAGAGAAACAACTGTGGAATTGGATGTAGAGTATGAAAGGACCAAAACTGCTGTTAAATGAAATTTAACAAACCACATAAAGAAACGTCATTTCCAGTATGTGAAGGAAATGACGTTTCTTTATCCGATTTTTGAATTTTTGGGACATTTTCCCTTTCATCATTTTTTAGCTTCTATTGTATTAAACTGATTTTTTGTATTGGTATTTGTTACATGCATAGGCTCTGCCATTCGTTCTGGAAGCCTAATGATTGATTGGTTCAATGTATCAAGCTTCCCCTCAATTCGGTGTAAGAGGTAGAACCTGACAACAACCGGAAACCCATAATCTTGAATGAATGGAAGTAGTTGTTCCAATGAGAATGCTCCTTTCTTTTTGTGGAGCCGCAGGGTCGGGAACTGTGGCTCGATTAAATAGAAAAGTGAGGGTTGCTTCTTTATCCATTATATCGAACACCGCTCTGATCATTTTTAAAGTGATCGCGGGGGTTTTGAGTGGATCAGTTAGTATTATTTCTGAAGCCATTCATTCCGGAATGGATCTTATCGCTTCTATCATTGCTTTCTTTTCTGTTAAAGAGTCTGCTAAGCCTGCTGATGAAAAACATCCTTATGGACATGGGAAAGTAGAGAATATGTCTGCTCTTATCGAAGGCCTTTTGATTTTTGTAGCAGCTATTATGATTATTACAGAGGTAATCAAAAAATTAATTGAGCCTACTGAATTGGAACAAACGAATATTGCAATGGAGGTCATGTTTATTTCAGCCTTTATCAATTGGATGGTGTCTAGAAAGTTGTATAAGGTGGCAAAGGAAGAAGATTCTATGGCACTTGAGGCTGATGCTCTTCATTTGAAAACAGATGTTTACACCTCTTTAGGAGTAGGTCTTGGTATTCTGCTGATCAAACTGACAGGTTTTACTATCCTTGACCCGATTGTGGCTATCCTTGTGGCGTTATTGATCATCAAAGAGGCATGGGTTCTATGCAAAAATGCTTTTGACTTCCTTCTCGATTCAAAATTACCTGATAAAGAAGTAGCAGAAGTGAAAAAAATCCTCCTTAACCATAGTCATCAGTTTATCGATTATCATAAACTTAAGACAAGAAGGTCTGGAAATATGAAACATATAGATTTTCATATTACGGTTCCCGCAGATCTTACAGCTAAAGAAATACATGATATTATTGGAAGCTTGAAAAAAGATATGAATGAAACGTTGAAAAATACGAGAGTATACATTCATGTTGATCCATCCCAATAGGGATACAGACACGAAATTGTGGGCTTTATTAAATGCGAACAATAATTGTTACTGTTCGCATTTTTACCTAAAGGGTATTAAACTGTTTTTTTCGTATTCGTATTTGTTGTATACGTAGGTTCAGCCATTCGTTCTGGAAGCCTTAGGATTGATTGGTTCAATGTATCAAGCTTTACCTCAATTCGATGTAAGAGGTAAAACGTAACAACAACCGGAAAACCATAATCTTGAATGAATGGAAGTAGTTGTTCCAATGGGAATCCCTCCTTTCTTAGTGTGGTAGGTCATGGAATCGGGAACTCTGTCTCGCTGGGCCGCAGGGTCGGGAACTGTGTCCCGCATTAAACTAGGCCAGAGAACCCGAACCTGTGGCCACTCCAACTATTAGAAAAGGGAGCCTTGGGCTCCCGTTCCTCTATAATCCTAATTCAACATCATCTACATTACGCTCAACTACACGGGCGCCTTTTTTAGCAACAAGATCCCCGCCTGTTGATGTGAAGACATTGGCGGCAATAATTGTATCCATTGCTGCTGATACAGCAGCAGCCTCAACCGGTTCGATCGGGTCATCGATGGAGAGAGTAGCCGTTTTCCCTTCAAAGTTAATAAACTGTAATTCTAGTTTTTTACTCATTTCGTGTCCTCCTTTCTTCTAGTTTTTAGATTTCCTTACTCAGAAACAATGTCAAAGTTGCTAGTGCGCTGAACCACAACTAATTCGTGCTGTTGCAGGCCAGCCATTGCAATGGACGCATTTAGAATATCATCCGGTGTGGCAGTTGTTTTTAAGTTGCTGTAGTTTTTCGCCTTGTAGATGGGCTTGCCATCTAAATCCATACCGTGATTATATTCAATTCGAAGTTGGCTGCTATTCATCACCTCTGATGCCATTTGTTCATCACCTCCTTTCACTATATAGATAGGAGGTTTGGGACAAAAAGGGACAAAGGAATTCAAATTTTTTTATTTTATCACAGATTCCTGCATGGGCTTCCTTTCCGCAGGAATCTGTAAGAAAAAACCGGACGAAGAATGACTATCTGAATTGGAGGTATGGGCGATGAACAAGGAACAGGGAAGAGAAGCATTAATCGAATGGAAATATTAGGATAACATATGGGGAAGGTTCTTCTTTTAGAGGACAATCGAAAGTTTTGTGCGAAAGGACACATCAAGCGATTATAGACTGTTCGATGTGCCGTTTTGTGTTTTTATAGAAACCCAAACGCAAATTATTGATTGCCCCAGTAGATTGAAGTTGCGGACTTGGGTTTGTGGACTTTTTCTGATTTTTTTTTGGCCAACGTATAGCGACTTTGTTTTTTGCTTTATAGAGACTTGTTATATTGCTAAAAAGTAACAAATTTGGCTTTGCAATTATTGAAAGTAATTACAGGTTATGGTACTTTAGTAAATGTAAACCGTATTTCTATAATGGTTAACAAAACTATACAGCTAGGTTTGTGGGATGAAATATTCATGTTTTAAAACCCATCAGCAAAAGGAATACATATAAAATTTTCACAGAAAAGTTAAAATAACGGAGAGGTAAGAAAAATGCAGCAGACATGGGAAGATGATATTAAAAAAGAGTTAGAACAATTAGAACGCCTTTCGCAGAAAAGGGTTTTGCAAAAGACAGAAAACGCCCAGTTGCCATGGTTATATCTTAACGGTCAGTCCATGCTTAATTTGGCATCCAATAATTATCTTGGTTTGGCTGGAGATTCACGTTTGCTAAAAGCGGCAGCAGAGGCATTATATATGTGTGGAACAGGAGCAACAGCTTCGCGGTTAATCGTAGGCAACCATCCTTTATACGGGGAGGCGGAGGCTTTGTTAACTGACTGGAAAGGGATGGAGAGTGGAATGATTCTTAATAGTGGCTATACAGCGAATATCGGAATCATTTCAGCCTTAATGGACAGGAATGGTACTATTTTTAGCGACAAGTATAATCATGCCAGCATCGTTGATGGGATTGTATTAAGTCGTTCCAAATTTCAGCGTTATCGACATTGTGATTTAAATCATTTAGAAGCTTTATTAAGGAAATATCCGACGGATAAACGAAAATTAATTATTACTGATGCAGTTTTCAGTATGGATGGGGATATTGCGCCATTGGAAGGGCTAGTTTTCTTGAAGGAACGGTATAACGCAATTTTAATGGTCGATGAGGCCCATAGCAGCGGAATTTTTGGCGGCCAAGGCGAGGGATTAGTTTGCGCCCATCAACTTCAAAATCGTGTTGATATACAAATGGGAACTTTCAGTAAAGGTCTAGGTAGTTATGGTGCTTATATTGTCGGCAGTAAGTGGCTGATTGCCTATTTAATGAATAAAATGCGAAGTTTTATTTTTACAACAGCTCTTCCGCCATCTGTTCTTGGGTCCATTAGTGCTGCTATTAAAATTGTTAGAACGGAGCAGTACAGACGAAAACAATTAATGGAACATAGCCATTATTTTGCTTCTTCTTTAAAAAGACTCGGATTTCTAATAGGACCAAGTGAAACGCAAATTATTCCAGTTATTATCGGTTCTAATGAACAAACGATGTTATTCAGTCGAAAGCTTCAAGAAGAAGGAATCGCTGCTATTGCTGTACGTCCTCCAACAGTCCCAGAGGGACAAGCCAGAATTCGTTTTACAGTGATGGCGACTCACAAACGAAATGATTTAAAGCAAGCTATTGAGAAAATTGCGCAAGTTGGGCACAAGTTGGGAGTTATTGAATGAACACTCAATCTATTATTCTACTGCCTGGCTGGGGACTTGAAAACCAAGTTTGGTCACCTTTAGAAGAAAAATTGGGAAAACACTATAATCTCTATTTTGTTGAGTGGCATGATATAAATACAATTACAGATTTTAAACAAAGAGCTGCTCACTTAATTGAAATAGAAAAACTATCGTCTTTTTTCCTTTTAGGATGTTCACTTGGTTCAATTGTTGCTTTAGAAATTGCTCGCAGCTTTCCAGAGCAAGTGAAAGGCATTGTCATGCTTGGTGGGACAAGCCGTTTTACTGTTGAAGCAGCAACTGGATATACCAATGGATGGCCATCAAGAATCGTTGAGCGGATGAAATCAAATATGAGGCGGGATTTGAGAAAGACGTTGATTTCTTTTTATACATCAATGTTTTCAAAAAATGAAATAGAGAATGGGGAATTGGATCAATTTCTATCGCTAAGAATAAATCAAAGTCAGGAAAATAACCTAGAATCGTTGCTTATTGGCCTTGATTATCTTAATCAAATGGATTTAAGGAATGATTTGGAAAAAATTTCGAGCCCAATGCTGCTAATTCATGGTGAAGAGGATAAAGTTTGTCCGAAAACGGCTGTAGATTATATCCTCCAACAGATGAATGGGAATGCTGTTTTGAAAACATTACCGGGAACAGGTCATCTTCCTTTTCTTTCCAAACCAGAGAAATGTGTAGAGTGGATTCAAATGTTCATTGCGGAAAATTCGTTAGCAAAGGGAGAGGGGAGAGGGACCTATGATAAATAAAGCACTGTTACAGAAGCGTTTCACGAAGCAAGCGCTAAGCTATGATGAATTTGCCAATGTTCAAAAAAAGATGGCTCATCATCTATTAATGCTACTAAAGGATGTGCATCTGGGGGAACAAGGGGTTATCCGTATTTTGGAAATTGGCTGTGGGACAGGCTATTTAACTGAACGCTTATTACAGCGTTATCCTCATTGTCAAATAACAGCAGTGGATTTCGCTCCAGGGATGATTGAAACGGCACGAAAAAAAGTCAATGATCAAAGGGCTACGTTTATTTGTGGCGATGCTGAAGAAATGGAATTCAATCATTCCTATCACTTAATTATTTCAAACGCTACATTCCAATGGTTTAATCAGTTAGAAATTACGATTAGAAAACTTTTTGAAGCGCTCTATACAGGTGGAAAGATTTATTTTTCTACATTTGGAAATTTAACCTTTCATGAGTTGCATTCATCATTTAAACAAGCGCAAGAGCAGCTTCTGACTACGAAAAAGCATACATTGGGGCAATCGTTTTTTTCACTAGATGTATTGGCATATATATGCAAGAGTTCTTTAGAGTCTTACCCTATTCAAATGAAGTATGAAGAAATTCATGAAATTGAAACCTTTGCTACGGTGCGAGACTTTCTTACATCGATTAAAAAAATTGGTGCAAATAATAGCAATCAAGAAGCCTATTGCATGAACCCATCGCTGTTCAAGGAAATGATTCGAAACTATGAATGTAATTATAGAATTGGCAACAGTATCAAAGCAACTTACCATTGTTTATATTTTTCAGTATCATCTGAATAAGTTGAAACATGGGGAGATTCCGCCCCCGTGACGCCCTGAAGAATGCTAGAATTGTAGAATTGAAGCTGAGCGAACAGTCACTGTTCGCTTATTTTTTTACAACCGATTAAAAACATAAATATTCCAATCCTGTGAGCCATTCTGTATTCTGGCTGTTTCATATACAGTTATGATGCCTAGTAGTTTGGCTTTATTGAGCATTCTCCTAAAAGATGATCTTGATATGCCGTTCCCATTGTATTCTACATGAATGGCATTGAGGATGTCTTCAATTCTTTCATGACAAACACCTGGCGTTACATCTGCAGATAGAACTAACGATCTAAAACCTATTAATTCGCTCTTTGTGAAAATATACTTGTGCTCTACTAACCAGTTAAAGATATTAGTATGAAATTCCTCCAAGCTATCAAACTGTGATAATTCCTCTAAACGATTCCGATTCCTTTCAATGATTTCCATCTTTACCACCGCCCTTTCGCTATGTAAATAGGAGCTTGATTAAAAAAAGTGACAAAAAAGATTTATTTTTTTCAAAAAATATAAAATTGAATGTCCCTTTTTATAAGGCTGAGTCTATCTATATGGTGAAAAGGATCATAAGGGAGTGAAGATAATGGCTGAAATAATAGTTTCTGAGAAGCCGCAGAAATTTACGTTCGTCGATAATTGGATCTAGAAGATACGGCTGTTTTTGAAACGATTCATGAAAAAATGGTGCATAAGCTCAATCAGTATGTTGATATCCATCATTTCCCGCCAACTATTACCCAGATTGCGGTTGAACCCCCTTTGGATAATAGGTTTTTAAAACAACAGCAAGTATGGGCAGCACAGGTCAAAGCCGAAAGAGAATCTGGCAGGATGAAAACGTTTCTTGACTACTTGCCTGAGGAGTTGAGAGGTGCGTATAGTCGTTTATTGGAGGGAACCCATAGTGACAAGTAAATTATTTAATCAAGAGGCTGAACAAGCGGTATTGGGTGCGATCCTGGTGGAAGGGAGTCTCATCCATGAATGTACATTGTTGCCAATGCATTTTAGCCCAGGATCCCACCAGCTTATTTTTCAAGCGATGCGAGGGGTGGGGGGAAGTCGTCAAGAAGTTGATATTGTCTCTGTAACGACAAAACTTGGTGACCTCCTCGGGCAAGTTGGAGGCCTAAACTACCTATGTGATTTAGCTGATGCAGTCCTAACTACTGCTAATTTTACATTCTACGAGCAATATATATTGGAAGCATTTAGGCTTCGGGAAACGCGAAAGATTGCATCGAACTTGGCTGAAAATCCTGAAAGATTTGCCGTCCATTATCAGGATTTGACAAGGATCCAAGAATTTATGCAAAAGGAAACTAGAAAATCAAAGGATATTTTGGTTAAGATCTATGAGGATATGGGCAGGGAAACTGATGGACTAAGTTAAGAAAAATTACAATGTTAAAGGTGCAGGTTAGTATAGCAAAAGTATATATAAGCATCGATTGCGTGTTAAAGTATTGGAACCTTTTTTAAATGAATAAATAGATTTACAGATACAAAAAAGGATATTAATAGAAAGTGGAGAATGGATATGTTCATAAAACCAATTAGTTCCAGTTGATATTGATAATATATGAACATGAAAGAAGTGGTTTGTTATGAAAAAATTCAAAGAAATTTTAGGTCTTCTTTTCGTTTACATTTTTTTAGGAATTTTCTTGTTTTGCGTATGTTGGTCTGTTGCTTTATTCCATTTTGGTAGCGAATTATCTATATTTGCTATTTTATTTTTTCATGTAGTGTTTAACACTTATCTAGCATCGTTTATTTATTATCTTTTTAAAAAAGAAAAAAGACATCCTAAACTGTGTATTATGACTTCTGTGATATTATATATTTCTCAAATTTTACTGTATATTTCACCACCTATTTCATTCCTCTTTTTGATATTTACTTCTTCCGTATTTCCTTTTCAAAAAATGATTTTTAATTTATCAAGATGGGATTAAACTATTGTGTCTTATTTTCTCCCATTAAATTATAATCTTTTCAAAGTTTTTTAAAATCTTTATTTTCTAATATAACAACTTTTTTATTGGTTGATTTACCAATTTGTTTAGTGTACTCAACTAGACGAATAATATTATTACAGCATTGTTTGGCACCAATCACTAATAAAGGTACACCAATGATATCAATATGTAATCCTCTGGAAAATAAACCTCCCATTGTCATAGCAATTGGAACTGTGGGAGATGTATTTGAAAAGATAATTCTTTCCTTATTCTGATAATTTTCTTGTAATAATTGGCTTAGCTCTTTTAATGCAGGAATAACTAATTTGCTTCTTTTTCGACCAATTGAATAAACAGAATTTCCCTCATCATCAATACCATGAAAAAATAATTTCCCAAAATCATCCTTTGTCAACTTATTAAAATAGTCTATATTCAAGATTTCCTGCTTGGTTAGTTTTCGATCAGTGGGCAATTTTTTTAAATGATAAGCTGCTGCCAATGCGGTGCTATGTGTTCCCGCATAATCATCATAAATATAAATCACAATATCACCCTTTTTATTTCAAAAGTAATACCTAGTATAACCATTTGTTCTGAAACTAACTCTGACATTCAGTCTTCCTTTAGAGGGACATAGGTAAAGCAGTCGCTCTTTCAGCTAATGGGCAGGTTAATTTAATATCGAAAGTTCTAAATTTAGTGTAGAATTATCGGAAAAGATAAATTATGAGGTGGGGAAAATTATGAAAATACTTCATGCTACAATTGAAGATTTAGAAGGCGTATCAAATTTATTTAATTTATATAGGATGTTTTATCAACAAGAATCCGATTTAGAAGGTGCTAAAGCATACATAAAAGAACGTATAGAAAACAAGGACTCCGTTATATTTGTCGTTAAAGACAAACAAAACTATGTCGGCTTTACACAACTTTATCCTACATTTTCATCTATATCTATGAAGAGAGCTTGGATATTGAATGACCTATATGTTGATACAAAAGCAAGAAAACAAGGAGTAGGGGAAATGCTCTTGCATAAAGCAAAAGAATACGCTATTGAAACAGGTGCTAAAAGTATTAATTTAGAAACAGCATCAGATAATTATTCTGCTCAAAGACTATATGAAAGAAATGGATACAAAAGGGATTCCCAATTTTATCATTATGAATTAGATTTAGCCGAATAGTCTTTAAACCGATTCTTGAACTAAACGGGGTGTATTTCTGAAACAAGCAGGAACGCTTGTTTCTTTCGCCAAAAGGGGTAGGATGAATTTTGAGTAATAAAAAGGTTTCTAAACTTGAAAAATGGCGAGCAAAGTATGCTTCAATAAAGGAGGAGCCATTTGGGCTGTGTTATTGGCATTAAGCTCAGCTATTTCTTGGGCTATTGCTAACTTGCTTTTCAAACTGAAATTAAAGCATTGTGACACCATACAGTTTACTACTTGGCAAATGACGATTGGAGCAATTGGATTATTAATATACACTCTTTCATTTGAACACGGTGAAGCGCATTGGGGCCTGATGCCAGTAGTTTACATTTTGTTTTCTGGGGTTATAGCATCTGCCTTGGCCTTTGTTATGTGGAATCATATTTTGAGGCATACACAAGCAAGCACCGCATCTATTTCTTTACTGCTTGTACCCATCGTGGGTGTCATTTCTGGATACATCTTTTTGAATGAAAACCTAAGTATAGTAACATTAGTAGGAATTTTACTTGTACTTGTAGGGATATGGATTGTAAATCGTAACAGTTCTCTAGAAACCGAAAAGAACCTTTCTAGGGATATCGAATAAAATAAACTCGCACAACAATTTAGGCAGGAGAAAATATGATAAAATGCTTGGGAAGCGGTTCTTCGTTAGGGGATTAAATATGGGTGAAAAAACTCAAACAAACAGTAATGCATTGCTTCACTAACTCTTGGCAGTATAGGAGAAAAACACATTGAATTAGGGAATTCAATGTGTTTTTTTGAAGTTTCTCATATGAGAAAGGTATTTTTTTATTTTTCAGGTTTAACTGCTATAAATTCGTCAATAGTTTCAGGGGTATTTGTGCCTTCTTTTCCTTGGAAAAGATCAATATTAACGGTTACATCCATACAGCCAAGGTATTTTCCATTTTCATCACGTACTGCCATGAATTTTTGGTAAATTTGACCAGTTTCACCAGAACGTTTTGGGAACCAAAATTCCCATTCGTCGCGTGTTCCTGAACGGAAATCATTCAACAATTTTTCAACGTGGTGAGCCACTTTTGGGTGAAGTTCAAGCACAGGGCGACCAATAGCTTCTTTACGGCGACCATGCACGCGGTTTGGATTATTAGAATACCAGCGGAAAATATCGTTGGCATCGCAAAAGCCCATTTCAAAAGGCAAAAGTTTGATGATTGAATCTAAAGTGCTTGCTTTGATCGCACCAGTTTCAAAATTAATTACAGCTTCAGGACTAATTAAATCTGACAATTTTTCTTCAGACATTTATATTCCTCCTTTAGAGTAGGATAAACGGAAGTAGTATTTTATGATAATGATTATCATTTTCATAGTTTAATATAAAACTAAATTATTATGTTGTCAATAGTAGAATGCTGAAATAATAAGAATCGGATGGTGTCACTGTCATTGGGAGTGGAAGAAGATCAAGTATGACAATACTAACTGTTCAGTTTTAGAACGGACTGCAATGAAATAGATTAAACTATATTAAACTAGTCGATGGGATAATAGAATTGTCGTAGAAAAAAATGCATCCAATGACATAACAAAATTTATTAGTTGTAATTTTTCCTATTCACCTTGCAAACAATAAGACAAAAAAGGTGGTAGGGAAAATGGACTTGTTATCTGTAAAAAGGCTAATTAAAAATGAAGATGGATATACTCTTGAACTTCATATTAATCAGGAATTAAGTGAATTCGCAAAAGACTTTGACACAATATCAAAAGCTGAAAATAAAACTTTAGAAAATGCAGTTCGAGATTTTGTGCAAGAAAATTTTTCAGGACTAAAAATTAAATCAGTAAAGGTTGTGCTTGGATCATTATTAATTGCTTCAATTCCTTTTGCAGATATTGAAGCTTCTGCTAGTACAAATAATATGCAATCTTACAATCAAGCAACAGAAATATATACTGTTAAATCAGGAGATACACTTTATAAAATAGCAAATAAGTATGGAATAACTGCTACCCAGTTAAAAAGTCAAAATGGCTTAGCAACTACTATGATTTATCCAGGGCAACAGTTAAAAGTTCCCAATCAGATTTCCAATCAGAATGAAGAAAACATAACCCAAGCCCAACAAAGAGTATATACCGTTAAGTCGGGTGATACGATTAATAAGATAGCGTCAAATTACAATATGTCTGCAGCACAATTAAAAAAATATAATCGGTTAGCAACTACTATGATTTATCCCGGACAAACTATACATATCCCAGATAGAGAATTAATAGATATTGTTAATTCATTGCCTTATGGTGTGTTAAGCCTTAATGATAGAGGGGAAAACGTAAAGATCATTCAAAAAGCTTTTAACAGGTTAAATTATGTTCTAAGTGAAGATGGAGTATATGATAAAGGAACGCAAGCAGTGGTCAAAGATTTTCAAAGTAAATACGGGGATATCGCAAATGATGGGATATATGGGTCTAAAACAAGGGCATATTTACAGGACGCGCTCCTCACTGATCACATTATTGTAGAGAATCCTGATAGTTTATTAGTACTAGTCAATAAAAACAATGCTTTGCCGAAGGATTATGTTCCACAAGATCTAACGGTTCCTAATGTGAATTTTCCTTTTCAGGAATATGACTCCAAAAAATTGATGAGAAAAGATGCTGCTACTGCACTTGAAGAAATGTTTCGGGAAGCAAAACGTGAAAATATTAATCTGTATGCAGTTTCTGGATACCGTTCCTACGACCGTCAAAATGAGATTTTTGCTTCAAAGGTCATACGAAGTGGTATGGAAAGTGCAGGTCAATTTAGCGCGAAACCTGGAGAAAGTGAACATCAAACTGGATTGGCAATGGACCTGACCAGTCCAAGTGTAAATTACGGATTATCACAGCAATTTGGGGAAACGAAAGAAGGACAGTGGATTAAAAAGAATGCACACAAATTTGGATTTATTATCCGTTATCAAAAGGGAAAAGAATCCATTACAGGCTATCAATTTGAACCATGGCATGTTCGATATGTAGGGAAAAACGCAGCACAAGTAATTGCCGAACAAAATCTTACATTTGAGGAATATATAAATAAATACCATAAATAAAACGACACAGGGGGTCAGGAACTCTGACCCATTCTATTGTGCAAAAATGATCACCGAACTGTGCGGTCAATTCCTTTTTGAAACAGCTCCAATTACAGGAAGCAATCTTTTGCTGACACCGTTGAGTTGTTTCTCCGCCATTTTCAATTATCAGTATTTATTCACTTTTGAGCAACTGCGATAAGGGCAGGGGATGTTATGTTGAAGGGAGCCCCTTTAAAATCTCCGAATAGTTCAATCTTTTTAAAGCCACTTTCACTTAATACTTTATTAAGTTGATTTGAAGTAAGAGGATAGAGCTCGACACTATTTTTATATACTTCTCTCGTTATGAAATATCATTAATTGTGGGCCACAGGGTCGGGAACTCTGGCTCAAAATTTAATTTTTTAATATAAATTAGTACCTACTATTAATAATTAGTGATAAAATAATACAAAGAATTGAATAATTGTTATAAAATTTAAAAGGTGGTTTCTTATGTATAGCTCCAAAGCACGTATTACAGCAATCGGTTCGTATGTCCCTGAAAAAAGATTAACTAATGATGATTTAGAAAGATTAATTGATACCAATGATGAATGGATTTCGAAGCGAACCGGTATTAAAGAACGAAGAATTGCACATGAAGATGAGTACACAAGTGATATAGGCTGTAAAGCTGTCTGGAACTTAATGGAACGATTTGAAAAATCAGTAGAAGACGTAGATATGATTATTGTCTGTACATTAACACCCGATTTCAACACTCCAAGCACTGCTGCATTAGTCCAAGCAAAACTAGGTATAAAGAATGCTGGAGCCATTGATTTAAATGCAGCTTGTGCAGGGTTTACATATGGATTGCATGTGGCTAACGGATTAATTACTGCTGGTTTACACAAGAAAATTCTTGTTATTGGAGCAGAGACTTTATCAAGAATCACGGATTATGAAGACCGAACTACCTGCATTATATTTGGAGACGGTGGAGGAGCAGTACTCGTGGAGTACAGTGAAAATCAACCGAGTTTCCTTTCGGCACATGTGGGTTCGGCAGGTGAAAAAGGAAAAAACCTATATGTGTCAAACTTATCAACACAAATGTTTGAAGAAGAAATCATCAATAGCGGTAAATTCGTTCAAAATGGACGTGAGGTATATAAATGGGCCGTTACTACTGTTCCTAAAGGTATGGAAAGTGTGATGGAAAAAGCAAACTTAGCGATGAGTGACGTCGATTGGTTTATCCCTCATAGTGCAAATTTACGAATGATTGAATCCATTTGTGACAAGGCAGATTTTTCACTTGGGAAAACATTATACAGTTTAGTTGAATTTGGTAATACCTCGGCAGCTACGATTCCCTTATCACTAGACAAAGGAGTACTTGAAGGAAAAATCAAAAATGGTAACAAATTGTTGCTTTATGGCTTCGGTGGCGGATTAACACACGCTGGACTGCTGATTGATTGGAACATATGGGACAAGGGGTCGGAAACTCCGGCTCTTTAGTAATGAACATGATCAAGATAAAATGACATAGTCCATGGACCTGAACCTATCAGGTCTTTTTGTGCGACGGGCA
>NZ_JARSMD010000042.1:0-20373 GCF_035811335.1 Schinkia azotoformans | reverse complement strand
ATTATTGATTATTGCAGATAAATTGAGCCACTTATGCGGAATTTTGAGCCACCCCTTGCGGGGAAAAGAGCCAGCTTTTGCGGAATAGAGAGCCACTATAGAATAGCCTCCTGTATAATGAAGTCGCATGCAAACAAGCATGACACTATTATACAGGAGGTTTTTTTATGGTTAATTGTCGTAAGATTCTGGAACTGCATTTTGAAGGAGTCAGTCAAAGAACCATTAGTTCTAGCACTGGGCATTCAAGGAATACAGTCTCTGATGTCGTTCATCGCGCCAGAAGGCTTGGTGTTGAAAGTTTGAACGATACAATGACTAATCCATGGCTAGAAGCGTTTCTCTTTCCTGAGAAACAAGCTCTTGAGAAAGGCTATTTCCCTGTTAACTGGGAAGAAGTGCATAAGGAGCTACAAAAAAAGAATGTTACCTTGATATTATTGCATCATGAGTACGCGGCGGAAGCACGTGAAGGTGGGAAGATTCCCTATGCTTATCGAACCTTTTGCGAAAAGTATGGGCAATATGCGAAGAAATATAAATTAACAATGCCCATTCGCAGAAAACCGGGTGAGGTCATGGAGGTAGATTGGGCTGGGACCACGCTAGAAATTATGGATCGTTCAACAGGTGAAGTAATTCCAGCCTATGTCTTTATTGCATCCTTGCCTTACAGTCAATACAGTTATGTCGAAGCTTTTCTAGATATGAAATCAACTAATTGGTTACTAGCGCATATCCATGCATTGGAGTATTTTGGGGGAGTTCCTGAAACATTGGTTCCAGACAATTTAAAAACAGGGGTTACGAAAGCGCTTCGAGGTGAGCCCATTCTCAATGAAGCCTATCGTGAACTAGCAGATTATTATCATACAGTCATTGTCCCAAGCCGTGTTCGAAGGCCAAAAGATAAAGCAAGTGTCGAAGGGACAGTCGGATATATTTCTCGACAGATTTTGGCTCCACTAAGAAACTATCAGTGTTTTCATATCGAAGATTTGAATCAGAAAATTTTTGAAAAATTGGAGGAAATTAATAGTATCAATTTTCAAAAGCGACCGGGTTCACGTAAAAAGGTGTTTGAGGAAGAAGAGAAATCCTACCTTCAACAGCTTCCTCAAACACGATACAAGCTTACGGAATGGAAAACAGCAAAAGTTCAACTGAACTACCACATCCAAGTTGAACGAATGTATTATTCCGTTCCTTATGATTATGTCCGAGAGTACGTCGATATACGACTAACCACGGATTTAATTGAAGTTTACTTCAAAGAGGCCCGAATTGCATCTCATAAGCGATTAAAAGGTGAGATTGGTCAGTATTCGACAAACACTGACCATATGCCAGATAACCACCGATTATATCTAGAACATAATCCTGAAAATAATCGGAAGTGGGCAGAAACGATTGGGCCATTCATGACTCAATTTGTTTCTAGTATCTTGGAAGTGAATGTAGAGAAGAAAGCACTAAATACCCTTAGTACATTAAGGAATTTATCTGCAAAATACACAAAGCAAGAAATCGAAAAAGCAACAGAGACACTACTTGAAATATCAACAAATCCTACGGTTTCTGTTTTAAAAAGCATACTTGAAAGAAATAAGAAGCGAAAACAAGATCAAAAGGCGGATATTAATAGCCATGGCACCAACTCTAATGACTACGGATTTGTACGTGGGGCTAAATACTTTGGGAGGGATAATAAATGATGAACGAAGAAACTTTACGTAAATTAATAGAAATGAAAATGGGTGCGATGGCAGAATTATATCAGCAACAAAGTCAGAATAAAGATTACAAAAGCATGGATTTTGATGATCGGTTCAATCTATTGGTCGATTATGAGTATGATAGACGTAAATCGAATAGGCTTGAACGATTAATTAAACTTGCGACGTTCAAAGAGCCAACAGCAGCAATTGAAGATATAGAGTATCATCCTGATCGCAAGCTAGATAAAAACCTAATCCTAGAGTTAGCTACAGGGAATTATATTCAAAACCACCATAACATCATTTTAATGGGTGCATCAGGAAACGGAAAAACATGGATTGCCAATGCATTCGGGGTTCATGCGTGTCGTCAATTTTATAAAGTAAAATATATTAGATTACCAGAATTACTTGATGAACTAGCAGTAGCGAAGTATGAAGCAGATGGTAGCTTCCGTAAGTTAATTCAAAAATATAGATCGATTGATTTATTGATACTGGATGAGTGGTTATTAACAGAGCTTTCAGAGGAACATGTACTTCATGTGTTGGAGATTATAGAGTCAAGGCTAAAGAGAGCATCTACTATTTTCTGTTCTCAATTTTCTCCAGAAGGATGGCACGCGAAACTAGGACAGGCACAAGTGGCTGACGCGATTCTTGACCGCATTGTCCATGACTCCTATAAGATTCTGGTTGATGGTGAAATCTCTATGAGAGAACGTCATGGATTGGTAGGATCCAAATGATACCGACTGAAGTTGAAAACCGTATAGCAAAGTACTTTCTCCATAGGTATTTACCTGATGATGTGATGTCTAAAGTTGAAGATAGACTATTACCGGCATGCATATGGACTAAGGAAGAGGATTTAGATCATGATGAACTTGTACGCTGGGCAATTGAGATTATTGATAGGCAAGTAGAGAATAAAAGATTTAGATAAGACAAACAGCCATTAGAACAGAATCAGTTCTAGTGGCTCCCTTTCGCGCACTTATAGTGGCTTAATCTTCCGCAAACAGTGGCTCAAAACTCCGCACAGCTGGCTCATTCTATCCGCAATACTCAATTATTAACCTATAGGTTCAATTTGAATATACATGCATGGTTTCAAGTGAAAGTTACTTGCTATATTTTTTATTGGGTGATTATTATGGGGTTTGAACGCTCATTAATTGGGAAGAGAATAAAAGACTCAAGGGATAAAAAAGGAATAACTCAAGAACAATTTGCAGAAAGGATTGGTGTATCTTCTGCTTATATCAGCAAAATTGAACGAGGTAAAACACCGATTAGTCTAGATAGGCTCTCTCAAATATGCAAAGTCTTAGAGACAGAACCAGAGTATATTATTAGCGGAGCAAACAAGGAAGCTACTGATTTCCTTCAAAATGAAATTATTGATATGATTAAAGGCTGTTCTCCAGAGAAAATAAAACTTATCGCTCAAGTGATTAAACCGATTATTGAATATAATGAAGAAAAATAAAATAACCGAAAATCCTCTTATATCTTAAAGAGGATTTTCGGTTATTTTATTTACATATGGTAGGAAGATATCCAATTCAATGTGGATTCTCGCACTGGTTCTATATGGGACAGTTTAATGTTTAACTAAATATGGGATGGGACACAGTTCCCGACCCTATGTCCCAGTCAAATCTCCAGCCAATGGTGTTTCAATGATCTGCTTGACCTTAGCTATAGAATCAGTCTGCCCAAGCGCCCACATTAATTTGGCAACGATGGCCTCCGTGTTCATGTCTCCTGATAAAATAACATTATACTGAGCTACCTTGCGTCCCACTTCATACAGGAGCAAGTCCTCGCCTTCTTCAAGGCATTGGGTCGTAATGACGACAGCGATTCCCTTTTCCGTTAGATCCTGGACTTTCTCAAGTAGATTTCTTCCGGCAAAGGGAAGCCCGCCGTTTCCGAAGCTTTCAATAATAATCCCTTTGTATAGATCCTTTATACAGTCAAAAATCTCTGGCTTAACACCAGGATATAATTTCATTAGAAATACATCCGTGCATATATTCGGATTGAATACAACCTTTTTACAGTGGGTGCGGGTTTCCAGTGATATTTCACTCCACCTTTTTTTACAGAAGCAACATATGGGTGGTTAATACTTTCAAACGCATCATAGCTTTTTGTTCGCATTTTAACAGACCGCGTTCCTAGAATCACGCGACTATCAAAAACGATAAATACACCGCCAATATCCTCGCAGGTGAATCGTAAGGCATCCGCAATATTTTTCTTGGCATCATTTTTTTAAAGCTGATTGGAACTTGCGAGCCAGTCAATACCACTGGTTTATCCAGGCCTTGAAGCATATAGGACAGCGCAGAGGATGTATAAGCTAACGTATCAGTTCCGTGTGTAATCACAAATCCGTCGTAATTATCATAATTCTCATAAACTGACTCGGCAATTTTTACCCAGTGCTCAGGCTGCATATTCGTACTGTCAATATTCATTAAGACTTTACCATCGATCTTCACACTACCTGGTGTTTTAGGAAGGAACTTCAGCAATTCTTCAACCGATAATTCCGGAGTAAGTCCCTCATTTCCCTCCACAGAGGCAATTGTCCTACCAGTAGCAAGTATTAATATTTTCTTCATAGGCAACATCTCCGAAGTAACCAGAATGGGACACAGTTCCCGACCCTCTGTCCCATTATAAGTATGCTTTTAATAGATCAGCAGGTACATCTGCCAACGCTGCTTCATCGGCAATGACAATTGCATTGGGGTGTTTGTGTAGGGCTGAAGCTGGGAAGTCTTCATTAACGTTTCCGCTTAGTAACATCCGAGCTGCCTCTCTTTTTCCCTCACCTGAAATAAGCATTAAAATTTCTTTACTTTCTAAAATTGTCCCCATTCCCATTGTAACCGCTTCTGTAGGTACTTCTTCAAAGCTATTAAAGAATCGGGCATTGTCTCTTCGCGTTTTGTCCGTCAACTCTACAATACGAGTTCTTGATTGGAAGGATGAGCCCGGTTCATTAAAGCCGATATGACCGTTTCCGCCAATGCCAAGCAATTGCAGGTCAATCCCCCCATGCTTTTTAATCAATTGCTCATATGTAGCACAATCTGCAGAGATATCTTTCGAGATTCCACCGGGAATGTGGGCATTTGACTTTTCAATATCAATATGATTAAAAAGATGATCATTCATAAAAAACTGGTAACTATTTTTATTATTACCATCTAGCCCAACATATTCATCTAGATTGAAAGTTGTAATGTTACGAAAAGATATACGATTTTCTTTGTAATCCCGCACAAGATATCGATACATTCCTTCTGGAGTCGACCCGGTTGCTAAACCAATTGTCATAGCAGGTGAACCTTGGATTTTCTTGATAAAATAGTCCGCAGCCTGTTTACTTAAATCTTCATAATCCTTTGCCATAATAAGTCTCATTTAAATAGATCCCCCCGATTTCATTTCCTTTAAACAAAATGGGACACAGTTCCCGCCCCCTGTAGCTTTGGAATAAAGTTTGATTAAAAGTTAGTTGCAAACATTGATTTTATCATAGAAGAAACCTAAACATTTTTAACAAAGATTGATCAAAATTGGACAATGGTTTTAAATAATCAATTTAAATTTTATAAAAAAGTTTGATCAAAACAACTTAGTTTAAACCTCAACATTCACATTTGGCACACTAAAACCTATTGATTCAAATTTTTTTATTAATTCATCTTTATAGTTTATAACATCTCTATCAGTTAAATATATATTTAGTTCTTTCTTTGCTCGAGAACATCCAACATAAAATAATTTATATGCTAATAGAACTGCAGCTATTTTTTTTGCTTCTTTTGCGCAATTTTTAAAGGAAGTAACTCCTGGCTTTTTTTTGTACTTTAAAAAGATTTCTTTATAAAACAAATTATATATTTGTATATCTATTAATAAAGCTTCTTCTAATTTTCCAATAAATCCATCACAAATTCCTTTTAATTCATTAAATAAATCTGCCTTTAGTTCACTTGATGAGGGAGTAATATTTGTCATTTGAACAAACTCATCAAAAGCTTTATTTATCCTTTTACTGATTTGCTTAATATTATTATATTCAAACAAACCCTTGGAGAAAAGTTCTAAAAAGAAATACATTTTGACATTAACACTCGCATTATTTCCGTCAGAAATTTTTAGAACAACATTATCATGCCCTTCTCCTTTTACTGCATGCTGCGTTGAAAACCTAGGTTTTTTCATTTCTATATAACAATTGATAAATTCTTGTAATTTTGTTTCTATAATTTTATCTTGAAAACCCTCCTCATATCCAATATTTTCAACAACCTCATTAATCGATGATTCTATAAATAGTATATTTTTCTTTAAATACTCTAAACACTTACCTATCGTAATATCTTGTTTAATGAATTGACACAGTTCATTAAGGTGTCTATTCAACTCTTTTTTTTCTAAATGATTTTTTATATACCATATTTCCTTGTTGGAAAATCTCGGTTTTTTACTCTTTTCTATAAGCTCACTAAACCTTTTTTCTCCATATAATATACAAATTTCTATAGTGAAAACTAATAACCCTATTAAATCATCATAGTTATCAATAGTCATATCAGAGAGAATATCTTTAACTTTATATTTATGGTATTGGGGATATCTAATATTATAGGCTGAAAATAAATTATAGGCATCAATAGCTTTAAATAAATCGCTATTTAATAGTACCAACTGTAAAACATTCTCACTTATATCCACTTCAGATATATTCGGTATTATATGTAGCCTTGGTTTTTCTAATGCTTCAACTTTTGCCACTTGTTTATATGTACTATCGAAATAAAGACTATTCAAAGCGTCTACAATAAATTTTTGAGACCTCCAATTATTCCTTAAAGTAAAATCCCTTATAAAATTAGCATCTATTATTTCTTGAAAATCTCCAAGTGCTTCTGGATAAATTTGTTGCATCTCATCCCCTAATAAAATTAATTTTGTATCTCCCTGTAAAGTAACCTCATAAAATAAATTTAGAATTTCTGAACTTGTATCTTGATATTCATCAATGAAAATATAAGAATATCTATAACTCATGGCCCTTTTTAATTTAGGATATCTACTCATTACTTTTTTAGTGAAACTTAATAAATCGTCATGTGAAAGTTTTCCATAAAGATATGAATTGTATGGTGTTTCCCCATATTCTAAATATTTTATATTTTCCTTAATAGTATTCAGAGTTATCCCGTCAACTTGAATATCAAATTTTTCAGCATATCGCTTTCTCTTATCTATACTCTTTTCATTATTATCAAACAAAATAAATTCAATATCTTTTTTATAAATATCCAAATAAAGATCAATTATATCTTTCAATTTGAAAAATGATTTCATAAACTGACCTATGAACGAGTGGATTGTTCCTATTTCAACATTCTCATAATCTATTTTATTTAATAATTGATCTGCAGCTCTATTTGTATATGTGATACAAAGTATATTTCTATCTATCACTTTAACTAACTCTCTAACTGTATTAGTAATAAGTGTTGTTTTACCACTCCCAGCAGGTGAATTTACTAAAGTAAACTTATGTTCTAAATTTAATCTTTCAACCAATCCAATCCCTCCTTAATATAATTCGGAACTGCATTTTTTATTTCTCCAGATTCAATTAGTGAATACATAAAATCTGTCTTATTTTTTAATTTATCTACCCTATCTCTCAGACTAGTCTCTATTTTTTTAGTATATGGTATTGATAATCTTTTCATTTCTTTTAACTCGGCAAAATCTTCTTTAGTAATCCTAGTAAATACTGATTTTACACTTGCTAAATTATATAAAATTGCATCTTCTAAAGTTCTTGAATATCCATCCTCTTCTGTCTGGAACTTCAAACAAACTTCTATATTAGACAAATAAATTCCCATTTTTTCTCTGGCCTTTTTAAAAATTTTTTCTATAATTTTTTCATCTACCATTTTAATAATTGTTTCATTTGTAGTTTCTCGAGATTCAATTTTGTTTATAATTTCAAGTTCATTATATTCTTGCATTAATTCACTTTCTATTTCTTGAAAATCCTTTTCTGAACTATATTCATAGTCTATATCTGTAAATATTAAAGTTTTTATTTTTAAAAACTCTATCAATTCGAGGTATTTATGAGCATAAGCACCACCAACTTGAATATAAGAAATATATTGTGAAGATAAGTTTTCGTATTCATTATCATTAGCAATTAAATATTTTAACAACAATCGTTCTGCATCGCCTTCAAATAATATCGCTTTATCTGCAAAAATAATTTCTATGATATTAAATTGAAAGAATTTCTTGTAAAAAACTTTATTATTGCTTCCTTCTAGAAATCTATTCAAATCATAAACCTTGGTTTCAAGAACATTTTTGGACCTTAATATTCTCATTTTGTCTATCTCTATTGTTCTTGTCATTTCTAAAGAGTGAGTTGTAATTAACATTTGTAAATAAGCATATGTATCATCTTTAGATTGCAAGTCAAGTTCTACCAGATCAACTCCAGTATTACTAACCGCTACTTTTTCTAAAACTTTTATATTTTGCCTATTTGATACTTTTAAAGCACTTATATATCTAATAAATACATTTTCCATTTGTGGATGGAGATGTGCTTCTGGTTCTTCAAATATAAGCAAGTTTACCTTTCTTGAATCAAATTTTTCATTGAATCTTTGAATTTCTAATAATAAATAAACTAAATTACTATAACCTAATCCTTGTTTTGATTCTTTAATCCTTAATCCCGTATCTTGTTCAAAATAAATATGAGTAAAATCTAACAATACTTTCTCTATATCTTTTCTTTCTAATTTAAAATCCACTCCAAAACTTCCAGAATTACCACCATTAGTTTTTGCAAAGCTTTCTAAGGTATCCTTTATATTACTAACTGTAATATTATCAATCTCTTCAGAAAGATTTTGATCTAGTAGTAATTTATTGATTTCTCCTATAAGATTTTGCAAATTATTTTTCCAATGAGAATTATTTTTCACCGTATTCAATAACTGTTTAGTTAAATAATTTTGTTTTTCATCCGAAGTATCTGATAGCTTTCTAATTGCGTATACACAATGGACATTAAATAAACTATAGAAATCTGCACGATTAGAAATCGGTATTTCATTATTGAAATTTTCATCACAATAATAAACTTTGGTATTTAAATTTGAAAATATTTCTCTAAAGTCTGCCATGCCATCAAAGATTTCAATTATTTGTTCTTCTTTTACAGGTTCATATTCATACAAATATTTAAAATAAAAATTTCTTTTCTCAATGTCTACATCAGCTAAGAACTTTGAAAATAAATGTAGATCATCCGTATCAATTGTATATTTTACAGTAATATCAATTTCAATATTATTTAGCTTCCTATGCATATTTTCTAATTGTTCTATTTTTTCTTCCCTAGTTAAATCTTCATTTTCTATTACCCATTTAATATAGTCCTCATCTTCTAGTCGAGCTTTTACATGCATATCATCAATTTTTAAAGTATCTTTCTTATCAATAAAAATATTAGATAATAATTCAACAACAGACGTTTTACCTGAATTATTTGATCCAGCAATAGCTGTAATATTCTCGTCAAATGTAATTTCCTCACAAAGAAACTTTCTATAATTTTTTATTTTCATTTTTTCTAAAATTATCATTGAATATAACACCTCATTAATATTTTAAACTTCAAATAATTTAAGATATAATCTTCGTGCTCTATAATCTATATTTTTTCTTCCATGTTTCATAGTAATAAATTTAATTTGATTAAAATATAAGAATTCCTTATCCCAGGTGCCATTATTATTTAATAACCTACTAAAATTTCGTTGATAGATGTCTACCTTTATTTGCGACTTCTCTAGCCGAACTAATAGTGTTGATAACGCTCTATCTTCTCGTTCAACTTCGACCACACTGGCTACTTTATTTGGAAACAGCTTAATCTCTGCAATCACATACTTCCTCTCCATAACACCATCACTTAAATAAACACACCGTTTCGCATCAGAAAACTCCTTCAAACTCCCTTGAATAACATTTATGGACTGAACTTCAGGATAGTTCTCTAACGACTTTAGAACTTTAATAAAATCTCCCAATTCTCCTTTTACCTGAATATCATAAAGCGATTTATTTTCTAATCCTTTAGCAACCTTACTTCCACCAACATCAGAAGTAGCTCTTTTACCCTGATCATCGATAAAATACTTCTTCGTATTTTCATCTTCAAAGTCACGCTGCTTATTTGAATTTCTTCGAATTTTCGTGACTTTCGGTAATTTCACATACTCATGTATTTGATTATCCATTTCTATTAAATCGAAGTTATCTGTTGTGCCATCAACCTCTTCATCTAGCGTTAAATCGCTTTGCTGTCCGCCATTACCATTCTTACTATGAAGGGTATACTTTTTCGCTTCTCCTGACTTTTCAGTTTGTATAATTTCAGGATGTGTAAACGAAATTTCAGTATATGGAATGTTTTTTTTCTTAACATTAGTTATTTTAAGTATTGTGCCACCAGTCGAGCTAGGCTTAATGATCGCTTTAATTGCAATTGGCTGCGTAATTAACCAATCAAATTTTAAAATGCCTGTATTGACAAATGTGTAGGCTACATTTTCAAATACTCTTCTTAAATCTTGATTTGATAGTAACCACACTAATTGGTAGAGATAATTATCTTGGGTGTATTTGCGATGATACAGTGATGAAAAATCGAGGTGAATTTTATTCGCTTCGTGCTGCTCAATAAAATATTGTGGAAAGGAATTGGTTTCAAAAAGTCGATAAAGTAAAAATCGATTAGGCGCTAAAATACTTCTCACGACTTCAATTAACGGGAGAATATATTTTTTATTTTTATAAGAAACAATGAAGCTACGTGACTTATCCTTATCATTTGTACCGTATATACTCCATTCTCTTTCAGAATAAGTTACATCATTGGGACAAATGGTTATTTCTACTTCATCTGTTCCTACTGGTGCGACACTTTTACTAATATCACCATTCAAATAGTAATGCTGGATTGCTAAAGCCGGCAAAGTACCCCAATCTGCTATTAGCTTTTCTGTTCTACCTTTAAACCTGAAATAAGCATAAATCATGATTTTCTTTTCTTGCAAAAAGGGAGAACTAATCCAAGTTAATTGTGCTTGCTCTCCATTTTTAAATGGCCAATTATTCAGTTTTACTTGTTGTTTGCTCATTGTTCTTCACATCCTGCTTTTGCTGCAAATAGTGCTCTAAATATGGCTTAATCTCATAGAAGTGATGAGACTTCACTGCTGCTATTCTTTGTACCTTCCAAAGTAGTACTTGATTATCTTCAAGTAACATTTTGTCAATTACCTTACAACAGCGGCGGATTTGAAATTGTTGAACAGATTCGGTAATATCCGATAGTAACTTTTCCGTTTTCGGTAACTTTTCTAAATGATGTTCTAAATTCGCTAAAATTCCTAGTCTTTTACCGATTAAGGACCTTGTAACACGGACTGGTTTCTCTAGCTGTAACAGTTCTTTATATAGCTTTTTTATTCTAGTCATGTATTCTTGATCACGCTTAGACCAATTAACTATTTTCGTAGGTTCTTGTTTCTTATTCCTTGAAGGCAATACATCAATTAACCATTCTTTATCATGACGGTATAAGTAGATATATTGTTTTTCACATTTTGCTCGTAAGGCTGTGCGTGATAATTGCGGAAATTGCTTTATCAGCTTTACAATGTCTTGTTTGTACTGAGCCAGCAATCCTTGATTAGCCGCAACCTCACTTTTACTTATTTCGACATCTTCCGATAAATACCTTTTAACAGTTTTAGAATCCACACCTAATTCTCTAGCAATTGCTCTTATACTTAATCCCACATTCGCTAATTGCTCCAATTTCTCTTGCCATGCGTGTCCAAATTGTTTTACCCTCCCTACACGCAGGCGGTCTTCTGGCGATTGGTCAGGATCTTTTCTAGCATAAACAAATCCACAAGAACATGAAAAAGTGCCAATTGGAGCATTTGTTTTAAAATCTCTTGTTACTTCAACGGTTGGAATAACTAGCTTTTGATAATGCGGTGCTGCTTTATTTAAACAAGGGAATGGTCCTCTACCAAAAGTACCTACATCTGTATTTAACTTAATAAAATCATCAACATCCTGCTCAAGAAAATACAGCATTAGTAAGTGTCTAAACGGATGAACATGGCGTTTCGTATTACGAGTAATTACTTTTAACCAGTTATATTCATTTTCAATATCAAGATCACTTTCATACTTCTCTAAAAAGCCTTTTGAAAAACTAATCTGAAACATTTGATTCAACACTTTTTGACGTATTCGATTGGATACTGTCAATAAATGTTTCTCCCGCAATAATTTACGATATTTTAACTCCACTTCTTTTCTTGAAATTCGATGTAATGGCACTTGTAACAATTTATAGGCTTGTTTTGATAATTGTAGAGAAATTTCTTTATATGGATCTGCTTCATAGATGGTTGATAAATTCATTTGTTTTAATTCAAATCGAATGTATTCAATTCTGCTATTTGTTGTCACTGGGTATTTTCGTAAAGGCAATTCATGATGAGGACAATAGTTTATCCCTTGCAATTGATGTTCACGGTGAATAAATGGCTCACCATATTTATCATTGTCTTGATTTACACATTCGGCTCAATAATAAAGACCTTCTTTTCTACATATGCTTCCAGCTACCATACCTAATCTTGTGTAAAGACCTTGTCCATCCTCTGCAACATCTTGTAATATTTCTAGTTGGCGTTCTTTACTAAGGAACATTGCATAGTAAGGATAAATTGTATGATTGGCCAAAAGGTTTTCAATCGAATAATGGAAACCAAGTTTTTCTGCTAATATAGAAAAATGGCTACCAATCTCCACACTCGGAATCACAGAACGACTACCAAACAACTCTTCCAACGTATCTTTACAATCAATATTGCCACTATAAAAGTGATAACGTGCAATAGCTGAAAACAACAACTCATCTGGATATGGGTTTGTGAAGAAAGGTAGCATTCATCATCATCCTTTTAATTGATTCATTCAAATATGGGAACGTGTGTGCTGTTTTTATTATAATATGATTCCTTTTATTTTTCCAATTAAATTAAAGTGTAATAGTGAACCAATTAACTTGTCCTGTATAGTGATATAAATTTCCAAAATGGTGGGAGTTTTATCAAAATTTTAAAAACACTTAAATGATAATCAATATAATTATTAGTCTGAATTTATAATAACTATTAAGATAAGATAAGGGCTACCCAGGGGTAGCCCTCCACACCTATTGGAAAAAAACTAATATACTGAAGTTAAGTTAGTATATTAGTTACCAAAAGCAAAAATCAGTTCTGTCTCACATACTAATTCACCTTCAACAGAAGCAACACCCTTACCTTTCCCAAATAGACCTTTTATGCGCGTAATTTCAACCTCAAAACGGAGTTGGTCACCCGGTCTTACTTGCTTTTTAAAACGACATTTATCAATACCAGCTAAAAGCCCCAATCGCCCTTGATTTCCTTCTTTAGTTAGCATGACAACTGCACTTACTTGAGCTAATGCCTCAATGATTAATACACCTGGCATAACAGGATAATCAGGAAAATGCCCATTAAAAAAATGCTCATTAGCTGTCACATTTTTTATTCCCACTGCCCTTTTTCCTTCATCTAATTCTAAAATTCTATCTACTAAAAGAAATGGATATCGATGTCTAATAACATCCTTAACTTTTTGAATATCCAACATCATTACAGCCCCTATAATAATATTTTGAATTTCACATAAATATTTTAAGTCCTTTATGAAAAACTCTGGTGTTTAGTTCAATAAAGAATATGTCGTACAACTCCAGTGTTTAACACTTGATTTTCTATTACCTTCCCATCCCATTTTCTTTAGTTCCTCAGCAATCAATCTATTAAAAAATCCATGTCCCACTAAAACAACCGATTTATACTCTCTTGCATACTTTTCTAATTGTTCAGATGCCTTTTTAGCTCTTAGTTTTGCATTTGCCAAAGACTCGCATTGTCTTGAATAACTGCTAAACCAGAGACATCTTAAAATAACTGCCCAACTATTTGGACTTAGTTTTAACCCTAATTCTCTTGGAAAAGTAGGCAATTCTACTTCCCGAAATAAAGCATCAGTAATGACACCTATATTCTTATTCTGATTTAATAAACTTGCTGACTCAATTGACCTTTTCAAATCACTTGTAATCAAAATGTTTGCTGTTGTTATTTTTTCAAGTGTTATTGGCGGGTAAGAATCCTCTTCAAAAATTCCACTACTATCATACTCTTTAATCCACTTTTGGAAATCCTCACAATTTACTCGGTTATCGTCTATTTGCTTAGATTTCCCATGTCTAATCAATGAAATTTCCATAGTCATCATAAAGCTGAAGGAGCATTAATTTGTTCGTCAAAATTTATTTCTAAAAGTTGACCAGCATGGACCAAACCAGACCCAAAACCGTACATAAGAACTTGGTCCCCATTTTTAACTTTTTCCTCACGGATACCAAGGTCAAGAGCTAAAGGAATTGTTGCAGCAGAAGTATTTCCAAAATTGACTAAGCTATAAAGGGTTTTTTCCATTGGAAATTCTAATTTCTCGCAAATCGGTTCGATTAACCTTAAATTAGCACTATGAGGTATAAACCAATCAACTTGTTCTAAACTAGTTTTCGTTTTCTCCAAAATTTGTTTTACACTATTAGGAACATTCCTTACAACCCATCGAAAAACCTCCCTACCGTTTTGTACAAGATATTGAGTATCGAGCAACTCAATCCCATTGACTTTATTTGATAGTCCAGGACGGTATACATGCTGTGCTCCTTTTCCATCACTTCCCAAATGAAATCCAATAAAACTTTTTGATTGTTCATCCTTTTCAACCAATACCGCACCCGCACCATCACCAAATAAAATACACGTGCTTCTATCAGTATAATCCGTAACTTTCGATAATGTATCTGCCCCGATAACAAGTATTTTTTTGTGGAGTCCAGATGCAATATAAGTGTGTGCGGTATGCAATGCGTAAACAAATCCCGCACAGGCCGCACTTAAATCTATAGCTCCTGTTTGGGATATATTTAATTGGTCTTGTATGATACTTGAGACAGATGGAAATGGAAAATCCGGAGTGCTTGTTGCTACGATAATCATATCTACATCATCAACTTTTTTATTATATCTGTGCATTAAATCCCTTACAGCCGCTACACACAAATCACTGGTAAATTCATTAGGGAGACTAATTCTTCTTTCTTGTATTCCTGTTCTTTGAATTATCCACTCATTATTAGTTTCGACTATTCGTTCAAGTTCAAAATTTGTCAATTTCTTTTCTGGTACATAAGTTCCAATTGCTGTTATTCTTGTTCCTATCATATAACCCACCCCACACAAATTAGAAGTTAGTATTACTACCTGGTACTAATTATAACATAAATTATGGTAAATCAACTAACTCCTTTTTTTGCAGTAAATAACCTTATTGTGTGAGCAATATTATCCTCCCTCATTCAATTAAACTGACCTTATATCCAGAATAATTTTTGACCATATTTAATTGTAAATAACGATAGGACTTTACTTGGAGGGGTAAGGATGATAGGCTAACTCGCCTGATTAAACACCTAATTCTGCCTTTAAAGACCAACCATATCCACAAAAGTTCCAGGTCAAGTCTTTAAACACTTTTCTACGGATTCATATAATTAAAAAATACTCAATAGCCTAATAAAACTCATTCAAAGTATTTTTTATATAACCTTGGGCTAATAACAATTCATATGAGTGTTTTTTCTGTTTCAATGCACGTTCTCTTATATCTAATAGTGGCAGCAATTTCATAGATGGGGCTGGCTTTTCTTTTCGTTCCTTTGCTTTTTGATTCAATTCCATTAATTCTTTAATTGCTTGACCCTTTAGTACATTGTAATCTGTGTCAATTGTCGATTCTCCAACAATTTTCTCTACTACTTTATGAATCTCTTTTGAAGTGAGGGCATCAAAAATACCAATAGAAGCTACTTCAACATTTAAATTTTCAATCGTATCCTGTCGTTTATATTGCATTGTATTCTGTCGCTCTTTCATCGCTTCTTTAATGCGACCTTCGTATTCTGTATTTCTCTTATGATTAATCATCAGCTCATCAAGATTAATCATTATATCCTCATACTTATACATAGCCTTCAGGTCATTTTTACGTAGCGCATTCATCATCGGTTGAATAATTTTCATATCCTCTCTTGCTGTTTTCTTAATTACTTTCGGTGTAAGTTTTTCCTCTTCATTCGCTTCATCAAATAATGCCCTTTCTTGAGCCAAAATGAACAAGTTTACCGCAACTGAAGTGATTCCTTGGCATTCCTCATAAAATGTCTTTTTAACGTCCTCTGTAAGCTCTGACTGTGTCTTTAGGCACTGGAACTCCCAAAGTGTTTCCAAAAAGAATTCCCATTCTTCACTATCCTCTGCCATTCGATCCCAAATAATTGATCCATCACTCGCTGCACGACGAGCCTGCCTGAAGTTCCCTTTAAACAACTGTTGTGCTTTAGAAGTGCCGATTAAAACGGTTGGAATGCCTACAGTATTTGATAATGTTACAAAGAAATTTAACATTTCCTCTTGGTCATTTTTCGAATGCAGCAAATGTTGAATTTCATCAATGACAAGAACGCCAATCCCGTACATACTTGCCAATGAAGTCATGTGCAGCAGCATTGTTGATGTGACACGATTTAAATAACCGAATTTTTCTAAATAACGTGTACCTAATAAATCATCAATTGCTTTGAAGAAACTTTTACATAAGGTCGATAAACTACCGTCATATGGACAATCTATTTTTAGCCAGACAATTTGAGTTCGATTAAAAGGCTGCCCTTCATACAATTCATGCTTAATGACTTGCGGATACATTAACAGCAAACGTTCAATAGCAGTCGTTTTACCAATGCCTGAAATTCCAATAATAGATAAACTATCCGCTGTTGAACGAATATAATTCAATCTGTCATCAATATATTTATATGCTTCTTCTTCATCTTCACGTAGCTGGT
The DNA here is from genome assembly GCF_035811335.1 of Schinkia azotoformans. NCBI lineage: Bacteria > Bacillati > Bacillota > Bacilli > Caryophanales > Bacillaceae > Schinkia > Schinkia azotoformans. Next base: position 3,477 of record NZ_JARSMD010000042.1, on the reverse strand, counting down.
GCAACACCCGAATACGTTCCAAAAAGGATTTATCTAAAGGATTACGTGCTAAGTATCCTCTGCGAATTAAAGTTGATAAACGGCGTTCAACTTCAAAATGAATTGGCAATGGTTGAATTAAATTTTTAATACGTTTCAGTACATGGTAACGAATGTTTGTCTCACTTTGCTTATCTTGTTCAGTAATACGTGGTGTGACCATAAATCGTTCTAATACATCGTCTTCGTTAAAAATTGGCGGAAGAGATTCAATAAAAGGATTATTACTATACTCAGACAAAGCTTGTTCCTTATAATCGGCTTTTTCAAAGTCACCTTTTAGAACTAGATTATTTATCTTTTCCAAATTCCTCATCTCGCTTCTTCCGTAATTTATCCATTAAACGTGAGGTTGATTTTTTTGGTGTTTCATCTTCAAGTTTTTCCTTTGTTGCAAAGTCAATCACTGTCACTGTAGCTCTTTCACTACCTTGTTCAGCCTCAGCCTCTAAATCGAAATGCTCAACTTGACGATGAAGCTCTTTTTCAACAGCTTTATTTTCTTTAATGGATGCTAGCTTTTCTCTTTTACTTGTTGGCTGATGCTGTGATTGTTTTTTCTTCTTTTCAGCTTTTTTAATGATATCTTCTAGCATTGCGTCAGTATTAATCGTTAGTTGCACTTGATTAGAGCGTTCAATTTCCTCAAGTTCATTTCTTAATTGCTGCTGGAATATAATTTCCTCCAAATAGTCATTCTTGTATTGCTGGCTTGGTTCAAGTAGGATACAAGTCTCATAGTCCCTACCATCATCATGTGGAATATAGATTTTTTCTACATTACGTGGATCATAGACTATTTCGATGCTTCTATTTTTTAAATTTAAGTACCATTGCTCTTCTATTGCCTTTCTTGAGCCGTATAACAAGTTCTTAAACTTAATTCCTGCTCTTGAAATCGTTGCTTTTCCTCGCGGTAATACATTTAATCGTAAAATATTACGATCAACAGTTCTTAATCTTCCTTTACGATTTTTGATGCCCCAATTCCAAACGTTAACTGGTGTCGGTACAACACCATCAACAATCATTTCTTTTTCCATTGGATACTTTTCAATAATTTTATGATTATGATGTAATACTAGAGTGATAATGAGAGCTGTAAATTCTTTAAGATTCAACGTTGCGTCTAAACGATAGTCTCGATCTCCCCGCTCACGATATTCCTTTTGAATAGCTCCAGGGGCCTTTTGTTTTATCTTTCCATTCAGTGTACGGAATTTACGTTCAACAATCCCTTTTAAATCACCACGATAAGCCGTTGTATTTTCGATTTTGATATTTAAGTTATTAATTAAATTTTCTACTGAGTAGCCTTCGAATTCGCCTCTATCAGCAATTATTATTTCAGGTAAATGATGTGTAGGCCATTGCTCTTCAGTAATTTCAATACCATAGTCCCTACAAAATTCAACCTTATCCACCACCATATTATCCAATGCCATCATTGCGCCAATCCATGAAGGACCTTCTAATCCAACGTATATCCCTGTAATAATACGTGAATATACATCAATCACAGCATAAATAACTGGGCGACCAATCACTCTATTCACATCAAAAGAACTTACTAAATAAATATCAGCAATCGTTGCATCAATTTGAAAACGAGTTCCGGGACCATTTGTTTCCGATTTTGAATCACTTAAAATAGGACGATGCTTTAGTTCATATTCCTTAGCACTTTTACGAAATTGAATATCCTTTTTAGGGTCTTCTTGTTTCTTAAACCAATAGTAAAACTGATTGTAAGATGGTATACGATCAGCTTCCCATACACGATACTTCATTTCGCCATTTTCTTTATAGCGATCTGAATAGAAATCACGAAGAATAAAGTGATACACATCTTTTAGGGAATAGTTATTCGTTGTTCGATAGTATTTATTAATTGCAAGTTCAAACTGTAATTTCAATTCATCTGTGATGTTAATACCTGTTTGATATTCTCCACTAACAGTTACTCTTCTTGGCCGACCGACTTTTTCCTTCGTTAATGTTTTTGTTTTTCCTCTACCACCAGAGTTAGCATAATCAGGGAGCATAGCATTTTTATTCATACCTCGTTGCCAATAACGGCTAAGGAGTTTTTTTACCTTTGTTTTTCCTAACCCAGTTTGCTCAACAATTTGAGAAATTTTTTGCTCTCTACCTTTTTTCTGTAGTAGCTCACTAATGTTTGGTAATATAAATTTCTCAACTATATCCCAATCTTGCTCACGCTTATTAATTTGAACATCTGTAAGTTCTCCATCTGGAATTGCTTTAGCATATGGGTCACTGACAGCTAACAGTTCCCCCTGTTTAATGTCTGTTTCTAACGATGTATATAATTCTTTAATAGGCATGGCACTTGTAGTATCAATATTGACAACATAAACATATGATTCCTGAATTTCTATTACACGAATTCTTCTAGAATTAGAGAAGTACTGAAATACTTGATTAATATAAATCATCCGTATCTCACCTGCTTTAGTTTCATCTCATTAATTGAATCTATTACTATTGGTTGTTCTATGTTAATCGGCTCCAGTATGTTTACCTTAATGATTTTTTGAGCTATCAAATGATAAAACAGTGTCACACCGCTACCTAATGGGAGATGTACCTCTTTATCAAAAGTAGATGTAACTGTACGAATAGTTTCTTCTGTATTTAATAGTCGTTGAAGAAGTGCCATCGCTAAATCCTCTATATGCTGCCCATTCATATCACTAAAAGCATCAAAGTCACGAATATCATAATAGTCATGTATATAACTAATATTGCGAGCCATCGTTTTCGGAATTTCTTCTTCCGTTACAATACCCCAATCGATGTCTCTTCGCTGCCAATACTCTCTTTCAATTTCAAACTTCTCAAGCACTCGCTCTTTTAATAGTTCATCTTTCATCTTGATGGTCCGGGCTACTTCAAACACACCTTGTCCTTTATCTATCGTTAATAAAAAATCCGTTGTCATCACAATTGGTTCATTCGTTTTAGGATTTGTAGGGTGTTTAATACCTAACTCATCTGCAATGACAATTGTTTCTTCCAACGGCAATAAAGGAAATTGTTCTCTTATATCAATAACAAAATCTGAGTATTCAGTTAAATAAAAATAGTTTCGTTCCAAATCAGACAAGAATTCGTGCTGCCTTCCTGTTTTTATTCCTTTCAATCGAGTAGAGCGACCTAATGAAGAGACGTCTTGAATATGTAACCAAGGTTTATAATCTAAGCCTATCCCAGATCCACGACCTTCTTTAATCCATTTATCAATTTTAGATGTTCTCGTTCTTTTAGACATAAAAAACACCCCTTTAGACAATCATATCCAAAGAGGTATTTCTTCGCAACTTTTTTATAAACATCGTGACTTTTTTTAAAATATCGCATCTTTTTTATAAACATCGCAGCTTTATTTCAAAGTGTTCATAAATAAAAAACAAT
>NZ_JARSMD010000041.1:0-56565 GCF_035811335.1 Schinkia azotoformans | reverse complement strand
CTAAAGGAGCAAGCTCCTTTAATCATCCGCTCGACTTGCATGTATTAGGCACGCCGCCAGCGTTCGTCCTGAGCTAGGATCAAACTCTCCAAAAAGTGTTTGATTGCTCAAAATTAATACTGACTTAGTGTTGAACTCTAGGTTCAACTTTATTTGCACGCTTGACATTTTGTTTAGTTTTCAAAGATCATTTCGTTCGTCGTGTTTTCAGCGACAAGATTTATCTTAACATCTTACTTCGCGGAAGTCAACAACTTTTTTTAAAAAATATTTTTCAGCGTTTGCTTAACGCCGGAATTTCATAATACCAAAAATAAAATAACTATGCAACACCTTTTTAAAAATAAGCTTTAAACAAAAGCTTATATTATGATTCAAGTTACTGAATAGATATTGTTTTTTGGTCAGCGAAAATTATTTTATAATTTATTTTCATAGAAATCAACTACTTTTTCAAAAAAACTTCAAAATTATTAATTAAACACTTATTTAAAACAGGACGAGGTCCTTAATGCCTTGGAGCCCAAAGCATAACAGAAACCCCGATCAAACAAATAGCCGCTCCTATCCAATCATAAGTATCAGGCGTCTTTTTATCTATTCCCCATCCCCACAAAACGGAAAGAATGATAAAGACGCCACCATAAGCAGCATACACTCGTCCAAATGAAGGGAATTTTTGAAGCGTAGGGATGATGCCGTATAAAACTAGAATAAGGCCACCAATGATTCCATACCAATATGGTTTCCCTTCCCGCAACCATAGCCATACTAAGTAGCCTCCGCCTATTTCGGCGAGCCCAGCAAGTATGAATATAAATATTGAGTAAACTATGTCCCTCTCACCCTTCTATTGTAATTTTAGATTGAAAAATGATTATGCCAGCTCTATAAGCCCCAATTCCAAGCATGTACTAATTGAAAGATTTTTTACACCCGTTTGAAAACGCACCTCGATCGTGTCTTCACTGAGCTTAACGATTTCACCATGACCGAAGACCCTATGTTTGACTTCCCTGCCTTCTACCAATTCCGCCTGATCTTTTATGGCATTACGATTATAAGGAATAGTAGTGTTCCCCACCTTGATTTTCTTTTTAACCTGTACATCTTCTTTGATATTTTCAGTAGGAGGCGGAGGCGGATCGATTATATTTTTGACATAGGATACAAATAATGAATCCTGGGTCTTTTCCCCATCTCTTTCTTTATATCCAATTAGTTCAAGGTGCTTTTTCGCCCTTGTCATCCCGACGTAAAAAAGACGTGTTGCCTCCTCAATTGCATCACCCTCCACCGTTCCACCTGTATAATCGTCAGATGAAGGAATGATTCCATCAACTAAATCAATCATATAAACCCATTCAAATTCAAGGCCCTTTGCACTATGGAATGTTGAGAATGTCACCGCATTCTGACCCTTCCTCGACTTTGCTTTCTTCAGTTCAGCCTCAAGTGATTTGAGTCGACTCGCAAACTCCTCCATCGACTCCAACCCGTCCGCAATTTCCTCCAATGTATTCAGAATCCCCAAAAGGTTATCTTTACGAAAACCAAGGCGCTCACACATTTTCTCAAGAGTCTTCTCGTAGCCTAAACGATCACGGATGACCTGAATGGCATGGAGCGGCGGCATCCCTTTCATCTGCTGGAAGGTCTCTTTGCTTTCCTTTAAAGGTTTCACTTGATAATCCTGGATCTCCACAAATTTGATCAAGTTATCAAAAACCGATTCATTATTGTTTATTTCTTTCAATGCCGCCATTTGTTTTTTGCTAATATACCCATTAAATTTTAGATGAATTTTTTCTAAAATATCTGGCCGCTTGTCGGTATATGTCATCCGCATGAAGTTTAGGATATCTTGAACTACCCAATGTGAAAAAAAGCGATTGTCAGCATCCTTCATAAAGAATGGAATGCCTGCACGGTCAAATTCATTCATCAAAGCGATAGATGAAGAATTATTCCGATACAAAATGGCTACTTCCCTAAGGTTATATGTGATATCCTGGATTTTTTGTACTAAATATTTAGCTTGATAGATGTAATCCGGCAAACTTCGAATCTGAATAGGCTCCTCAGCAGGGTTTTCCGTAAACATGTTTTTATCATAACGGTTTTTATTTCGCTTTATGAATTGATTTGCTGCATCAACAATACCCTTCGATGAGCGGTAATTTTGTTCCATAAACAAAATCTCTGCATTTGGATATACCTGTTTAAAGTTAAGCAAATAAGACGGCTCCGCGCCGCGCCAGCTATAAATGCTTTGGTCGTCATCGGCTACTACACAAAGATTCCCGTGCTTTTGAACCAACTTCTCAATGATAGCATGCTGCACCATTGAAGTATCTTGGCTTTCATCTGTTAAGAAATAATCATACCGTCCTTGATAAGCTTGAAGAAGCCCGCTGTCTTCCTTTAATGCTTGATTGGCAATCGTCAACATATCATCGAAGTCTAGCAAAAGCTGATGGTAGCCCGACTTTTTAAAAGCCTCATACTCTTCAAAAATTCGCTCAGCTTCAGGAACATCGACCTTAACCGTCGACCACTTTTCTTTTGACAGCATTTTATTTTTAATAAAGCTTATGTATGTTGTTAACTCGTCCATTTGGTCCTCGGTAATAGTTTCCCTGACAATAGATTGAAACAAGTTTCGTAAAATGATCTTCTTATGTAGTGGCTGCTCCTTCCAACTACTTTTTCCTTGCTTCCCTAAATCCACATCCAGATCACCTTCAATGATGCGATAGGAAATACCCGCTTTACGAAAATAATCCCGGACTACCTGAAAGGCAAGGCCATGGATAGTTGAAAAGTCAACGGGCGGAAGTTCCGGAAAAAATCGTTTAAACCGTTCCTTCATATCAATAGCTGAAGCCCGGCTAAAGGTAACCGCCTTGATTCTTGTCGGATTTACACCCTTCACTTCAATAAGATAGCCGATTCGCATAATAATCGTAGTCGTCTTCCCTGACCCAGGTGACGCAAGAAGAAGAAGCGGACCTTCAGTTTGAAGGACTGCCTTCCTTTGGATCTCATTCAAGGAAACTCCTAATTCTTGTTTTTTACGTTCAAAAAAATCATTACTTCCGTTCATTTCAGTTTACTCCTATCGAATGCCGTTCAAAACTATGCTCCCATTATAGCATTTTTAAAATAGGAAAAACCGCTCAGACTTGAGCGGCTTTTTTCTTCAAAAAATATATTTTCCCTTCAGAAACAAAAAGACCTGCCAATGTAAGAATTGTACCTAACGCAGCCATCCCCGTTATTTTTTCATGTAATACTATCATGGAAGTAACCACTGTAATGACAGGAATCATGTAAATATAAATACTCGTTCTAACCGCCCCAAGCACTTTCAAAGCAAAGTTCCATGTAACAAAACAAAGTGCAGAAGCACCCAGTCCCAAGAATATAATATTAAATAAGTTCACAGGGTTCGCAAAACGCTCGATGCCTAGTCTGAAATTGTATAAAAATAAAGCCGGTAACATAAATATAATTCCATAGAAAAACATTCTTCTTGTAATTTGAATTGTATTATAGCCGTAACTGCTTATTTTTCTAGTAAATAAAGAATAAAACGCCCAAACGATTGTAGCGCCAACTGCCAATAAATCACCTAAAGGATTTAGTTGAAAGTTGGAAGTCCCGCTAAAACTAATTAGGGAAATCCCAACCATTGCAACGACAAAGCCAATGAAGAAATTACCTCGCAACGGTTCATCCTTCAAAAATAGGTATATGAGAATAGCTGTAAAAAATGGAGCCAACGAACAAATTACACCTACATTCGAAGCCATTGTATAGGTTAATGCGATATTTTCCAAAAGGTAATATAAAGTTACACCGCATAACCCTGCTCCTGCAAATAGCAGCTCATGTTTTTTATCCTTCACTTTCAGCCGGTGTGGATACACAATTATCAAGGCGATCAATCCCATGATAAATCGGAAAAAAAGGATCTCGATTGGCGTAAAATCATTTAATAGTAGTTTAGTAGAAATAAAAGTTGTTCCCCATATAGCAATAGTTAGTATGGCAACTATATGACCCACAGTATGTTTGTTTTCCATCATCTTATCCTTTCAACCGCGCAAATTATTATAATAACACCTCTTATTTTATATCTTTTAAAATATATTAACTATAATTAAACGTTTATTTAAATGAGAAATCCTAACTAATTAATAATTTTACTTCACAACTTCACGATTAATTGCATAATATTTACGGTATTTAATAATAAAACAATGGTAAGTGTTGCTTAATTGTAAACATTTACCTATAATTAGTTTTTAATCTAAATTTTCAGATCATAATTTGGGGGTGTTATCTTTGAATGGAACAAAAGAAAAAAACATTATTATCCCGGAAAACCCTGTTTCAAAGTATTTGTTTTCCAGTGTCTACGCAGCTTGGATATGGCTGATTATCCGACTTTATGTTGGATACGCTTGGCTTACTGCAGGCTGGCATAAGGTCCAGAGCGATGCTTGGACAGGAGAAAATGCGGGTGCAGCTGTTCAGGGATTTATCCAAGGAGCATTAGCTAAAGCCGCGGATGGCAAGGACGTAACCGGCTGGTATGCAAGTTTCTTAGAAAACACTGTACTGCCGAACGCAAAAATCTTTGGATTTGTCGTTGCGTATGGTGAACTGTTAGTAGGGCTTGGTCTTATCGTCGGACTTTTAACTGGAATTGCAGCGTTCTTTGGCACGATTATGAACGTCAGCTTTCTTTTCGCAGGAACACTAAGTACAAATCCAATTTTGTTTATACTGGCGACTTGGCTTGTACTTGCTTGGAAAAACGCCGGTTGGTACGGCTTGGACCGTTGGGTACTGCCACTACTCGGTACACCTTGGCACCGGGAATCATCTAAGAATAGTGAGCATTCTGCAAATCTATGAAAAAATCGGGACGCAGGGTCGGGAACTGCGTCCCACTTTTATAAACAAATCATGCCCACCCACAGGGACGCAGTTCCCGACCCCGCGTCCCTGTAAAAGACCCCATTTTCACAAAATATGCACAAATGTTTCATTAGATATCCATACCTTTTAAATTATATAAGAATTATGATAAAGGTACAGGATCATTTAATAGACTAGGGTCCATTTTATAAGAGATTCAATATATTTTTAGAAATGAGGGGGTGTTACATGTCCATTTTAATTAATAAATAGTATTTAATTAGCCCAGTAGAAGGAAGGAGTGTTGATGTATGTCTAGCATTTCAGCCAAATTAAAGGGTTTTCAAAGTATGGATTCACACAAAAAGAGTTCAACAAAAAGTGAAAGTGCTGATAAGAAAAAGCAAAAATTAAAAGCCATTTTCTTGCTGGTAGCTTTCCTAGCTCTTATCGTTATTTTAATGTTGCCAACCCCGGAAGGATTATCAGTTGCGGGTCATCGCACGTTGGCTGTTCTAGCTTTTGCTGTTATTTTGTGGGTAACCGAAGCTGTTTCTTATCCGGTAAGTGCAGCACTTATTACCGTTTTATTAACTTTGCTTTTAGGATTTGGGCCAAGCTTGGAAGACCCAACACAGATAATGGGTACTAAAACTGCCTTAACGATGTCACTCTCTGGTTTTAGCAACTCAGCTGCCATTCTGGTAGCAGCTGCACTATTCTTAGCAGCGGCGATGCAAGCGACCAAGCTAGATAAGAGGATTGCACTTACCATTTTGTCAAAGGTAGGCTCTCAAACTAAGAGCATTCTCATTGGTGCAATTCTTGTTGGAGTTGTCTTAGCCTTTTTTGTACCTAGTACTACAGCCCGAGTGGGAGCCATCGTACCAATTATTCTAGGGATGGTAGCTGCATTCGGATTGGAAAAAAACAGCCGCTTAGCCGCCCTATTAATGATTACTTCAGCGCAAATTGGTTCAATTTGGAATATCGGTGTTAAAACAGCCGCTGCACAAAACATGGTAGCCATCGGATTTATTGAAGAAGCCTTTGGCAAAAGTGTAACCTGGGGACAATGGTTCCTTTATGCTGCTCCATGGTCAATTGCCATGTCCGTCCTTCTTTACTTTGTTATGTTAAAAGTCATACCGCCAGAAATGGACAGTATTCCGAACGGAAATGAAATGGTTAGAAAACAATTGGATGAATTAGGAAAGATGACTAAGCCCCAAATCAGATTAACCATTATCTCAGTAACTCTGTTATTCCTTTGGGCTACAGAAGGTACACTACATGACATCGACACTACAACCTCTACACTCCTTGCCGTAGCCATCATGCTTACACCTAAAATTGGCGTATTTAGTTGGAAAGAAGCAGAATCCAATATTCCTTGGGGAACCATCATCCTGTTTGCAGCTGGTATCTCTTTGGGAACAGTCCTGCTTAAAACACAAGCAGCAAACTGGATGTCATCTGCCATGTTCAGCAGCATCGGAATCTCTACACTATCAGTACTTGGCATCATCGCTGCCGTTGCTGCCTTTAACTTCCTGATCCACCTTGGCTTTGCCAGTGCAACAAGTTTAGCTTCTGCTTTTATCCCGGTGGTTATTTCCCTAACCCAAGGGCTAGAAGGATATTCTGTCGCAACGCTTATAGGTATCGTATTGATCCAACAATTTGTTGTAAGCTTTGGATTCCTGTTACCAGTGAACGCACCGCAAAACATGGTTGCTTATGGTACTGGTGCCTTTACTACAAAAGACTTCTTAAAATCTGGGGTTCCTTTGACCATCATTGGCTATCTGTTGATTCTTCTCTTTGCTGCAACCTACTGGAAATGGGTAGGATTGTTATAATAGAACACGGGAGAGGCCTTGTTGCGGAAGCAATACGGTCCTTTCCCTTTTTTTATATAAAAGTTATAAAACATTCAAATTTGCCCAGGCTCGCCAGTGTTTATATTATGTATAATTATTTTTGTACAACAATTTGTGAATACTTTCACAAAAAATGATATGGTAACGGAGGACTTTCTTATGCGTTTACAAGAAAAGGTTGCGATTATTACAGGTGGTACATTTGGAATTGGCGAAAGCACAGCATTACTATTTGCTAAAGAAGGCGCAAAAGTAATCATTGCTGCCCGTAATAAAGAAAAAGGAGAAAATGTAGTCCAGAAGATTAAAGAACTTGGCGGGGAAGCTATTTTCGTTAAAACCGATGTGTCAAAAGAAGAAGATGTAAAAAATCTTGTTGAAGAAACAATCAATACTTTTGGTAAAGTGGATATCCTATTTGCTAATGCAGGTGTTGGCGATATGGGAGACCTCGACACAGTAACCCTAGAAGATTGGAATTACACTCTTAGCGTTGACCTTACTGGTGTATTCCTTTGCAATAAATATGTTATCCCACATATGGAGGAGATTGGCGGCGGCTCCATTATTAACTGTGCCTCAATCCTAGGACATGTCGGACAGCCATCTGTGACTGCTTACGCTGCTGCGAAAGGCGGCGTTGTGAACATGACTCGTACTGCTGCCGTTACATATGCAAAGAAAGGCATTCGCATCAATGCAATATGCCCAGGATATATTGTAACAAATATCCTAGATGGACTTTCTGATGAGATGTTAGAGCATTTGAAATCCTTACATCCAATCGGCCGCCTCGGCAGACCTGAAGAAGTAGCCAATGCTGTATTATTCCTTGCAAGCGATGAAGCATCGTTTGTTACCGGTGCTAACTTGTTAGTAGACGGCGGCTATACTGCTCAATAAGAATTTTTCACTTTGAAGGTATTAAAATGGGACGCAGTTCCCGACCCCGTGTCCCATTTTGTTTCTAATTTACGATACCGATTCATGTTGGACAAGTTTGGCAATATCAGCAGAAATAGCCGAAAATTCATCCGTTGGCTCGTATCTTTTAATAACCCTTCCCTCTTGGTCAATTAAGAATTTTGTGAAATTCCATTTAATCTCGTTTCCTACTAACCATTCTGGGTTTTTATCAAAAATCATCATTTTTAACAACTTTTCATTGAAGTTATTCTCATCAAATCCTCTAAATGGCGCTTGATTTTTTAAGTATTGAAACAATGGATGTTCCTCAGGTCCATTCACATTAACCTTTGCAAATATAGGAAAATTCACACCATAATTAAGCTTACAAAAAGCCGCTGCCTCTTCATTTCCACCGGGTTCCTGTTCTCCAAATTGGTTGCAAGGAAATCCTAAAATTTCAAAATTATTATCTTTATGTTGCTCATAAAGCTTCTGCAAATCATCAAACTGTGGTGTGAATTTACATTTACTAGCCGTATTAACAATTAGCATCACTTTACCCTTGTAGCTTTCCAAAGACACACTTTTGTTATTTATTCTGTCCGCTTCAAAACGATGCACACTCATTTTGACCACCTTTTTATAATGAATATTTTTTAATAATTATTATAAACTATTAAAAATATAAGTCAAGCCATAATGAGACGCAGAGTCGGCGGGGCGCAGTTCCCGACCCCACGTCCCACCTTCATTTGTCAAGCAGCTAATGATGAATTATCTGTGCGATACACTCTTAGCCTCGGGCTACTCACCATTATTCCCGATCAAAATACCGAATGGGACACGCTATACATTTTATGTGACAAAGCCCTTTATGAAGCAAAAAATAAAGGCAGAAATCAAGTCGTTCACTATCAATACTCCCGAGAATCAAAAAATCCCGCTAGATTATAACAACTTTTGCGGGATTCTCTATTTGCAATCCCATATGGAGTGGGAAGCGGAACCCGTGTCCCACTTGTTCCATTACAAATTGACTTTAACCTCTAAGTCTGTTCAAGATATTATTGAGTTCAGTATCATGTTTACCAGTTTTTGAACTTAGATATTCAATATCTATTTTTACACTTTTAATTTCGTCAGAAACCACATCAAAAACTTTACGATGTTCATCTAATTTATCATTTATATACCTAAAATTACTGCGCATCTCTGATAGTATATTTTCTGCTTTTGAATCAAGACTATCTACCTTAGAATCTACGTTGGTAACCTTTTCTGCAATTCGTTCTTGTCCCTCTTTTAAATTATTGATTTCATTAAGAATTTGCTTTAAAATTTCCTCCAACTTAACCAACTCCACCCATGATTTTAATTAAATATAACACATAAAGCACCAATATTCATACGTAACCTAGCTTAACTTTTTAGTGATAAAATCCTTTTTCAAAGTTTTTGTTTTTATCCACCGTTGATTCGAAAAAATGAACTATAAAACAATTTGACTGCTGAGATACAGATACCATCTCCATCATAATATCTGGGAATAGAAGGCTTTTAATTTTCATAATTTCATCAAATGTTGGAATCCGATTGGCGTGGCTAATAGAGTAATGCCATCTTCCGTCATTCCTGCTGACAATAATGGCACAATCCCCGTAATCATACGACTTAATATTATCCGATCCATTCTTCTTCATTTGTTTGACAACGAATTTCGGAAGCTTTACTTCTATTATACTTTCAGTTTTCATTTTTAACTCACCCCGATTGTATGTTCTGTTTTTATTATATCAGAACATTAGTTCCCAATCAATAGTACGGGCTATTTCTTTTGTATAAAAACAGGGACTCCGCTTTAGGATAACGTATATTTTTACATTTAATTAAACATTTATTTAATTAAAGTCATAGAAAAAACTGAACCCCTTTGGATTCAGTTCGCATAGCATGTTGAAGAACAACTTAACCCATATTTTCTATTAATGATATCCGCTTCCGTTCAGTTATGGATAGGTTATTCTTTATTTCATCATACTTCTCTTTCAATTGAGATAAAGTGGTGGCAACCTGATTTAAAATTTTTGAGGTTTGTTCATATGAATCTTGAATATGTCCATGAACGAACCAATCCACAATAATCCCGTCAAAAAAATAATCAACAAATGTTAATAGACCGCTTATTTTAAAATTGCTCTGGTTAGCCTTTTCAACATCTTTAAGTTCTTCCTGGAAATGCCGCAGCGCCCTTTGTGCATGATGAATTTCATCACGTGAATCATTAATATGGCTATGTTTGATCGCTGTAGAAATCATACCGCCACCAAACATGTCGAAGGTTGACCATCCTTTCGCACTATCAAGCGATTTAAGAGCCTTTTCAAGTGAAGAACTTGCCTTTTCTCCAGCTTCAATGGCCTCTTCATGTTCCTTTAGGTTTGAATGTAAATCTGTTTCCAGTTCAAGAAGTGCATCCAGTTTCTGACCTAGAACAGGATCTTGGCTATGAATTAATTTTTCTTTTCGCATTAATAAAGATTGATATTCAGTTTCAATATTAGCAACTGTTGAAAGCTTTTCTTGAAGCTCCTTACTCTCCTCTTTTAAGTCAGTAGCGGTCTTGGTCGCTTCTTGTAATTTTAAACGAGCTGCAATCAGCTCCTGATTTTCCTTATCTAATTTTTCAAGTTTTTGACCAATAAGAGCATAAAAAATGCTCGCTACACTTAACGATTCAAGTCGGTCAACATCCTTTTGCTCTTTTTCAAATTGGTGCTGTACATGTTGTAGTTTTTCTTCTTCGTCCTTAATTGTCTCTAGTACATTTTTCAGCCGCGCTTCCCATTTTTCTTTTTTTCTCATTTTTTCCTTTACTACTTTTAGTTCCGTATTTAATTGTTGAATCATTGGTTCCACCTCACAAATATCAGGCAATTCCCTTCACACAACATCAAAGATATTTTCTATTAATCTTCCCAACCCTCTTAGCAACCAAAAAATAATTCTAAATGGCAGTAGGACCAACTCGGGTATCCAGATAAGCACATCAATAAGGAAATCACCAAACGAATATTGATCATTGTGTTTCTTGCTTTTCCTCATCTTTTCTTTCTTTTTGTTCCACCATTCTTTCATTTTTGGCACCACCTCTAATTAAAATAACTTGGGAATGCCTTTATATACGATAGACCATTGATTAAAGTTTCATTCATTTTTATGGTTTATCTGCCGCTGGAAGTGGGACGTAGTTCCCGACCCCGTGTCTCACAGCTATTCTAGAGAAAATCCTTTCCTTTCAATGAATTCACGCATATGCAGTCTTCGCTTTTCTTTCATGAAATCAGCCATTGTTTTCGTCCAATTGGTTTCCTTGTTGTTGCTGGTTCTGGCTTTATAATAATCGTTCATAATTTGATCATACTCATCCAAAATCGTAAGGTATTTCTCCTCATTGTATTCATTTTCGTGGATGATCGCTTCGAGCGGCAGTCTTGGTTTGACTTCGTTTCTCTTTGCAGGAACCCCCAAGCATAACCCAAATAGCGGGAATACCTTATCAGGAAGGCGAACTAATTCACTAATCTGTCCCGGATTATTACGGACACCCCCAACATAACATCCGCCATATCCCAAGGATTCAGCAGCGGTGATTACATTTTGGGAAATTAAAGCCGTGTCTATAACTGCTACCATAAAATTTTCAAGGGTATCATGTTCAATTGCGATTCCATGTTTCTTACATGCGTACTCCAACCGTTTTAGATCCCCGCAAAATAGTAAAAAGTCCGAGCAGTCACTGACCTGCTTTTGGTTACCAGTGAGTTCAGCAATTTTGTTTTTCTTTTCCTGATCAGTAACATGAATGATCGAATAAGCTTGGACAAAATGGGATGAAGGAGCACCTTGTGCAGCCCGAATAATTTCGAGCAAATGCTCTTTAGGAATAACATCAGTAGTATAACGCCGAACAGAGACATGATTTCGCATCAAATTAACTATTTCCGATAAAGAATTTTGCTTTGTCATGAATAGTCACCTTTTTCTAATTGTTTTATCAAGCGGGACGCAGTTCCCGACCCCGCGTCCCATAATCTTCTTTTCAACATTTTCTATAACTGAATTAATATTTGCGTAGCCATGATAACGAACATGCATGACGTATTTCCCTCTAGATGCGAAAACTTCTTTAAGCTCCTCTTCCTCATGAATAATCAATAGATCAAAGTTTGGATGCTTTGTTTTAACATAATCTTCAAAAGGATCTTCATACCTATACCATTTTATTAAATCAAAAATTAGATTATCCGCCATAGCTGGAATTCTCAGTTGATAAAACCTTGTTTCAATACTTGGTGAATATCCACCACTCCCGTCCTTCCACGATTCCCCAGGAACTACCCCGTTTTCATCAGATTTATATTGCACCGGTGCAAATGGGCTCCAATCATACGTATATCTGTTTGCCCAATCAACATTGTCACTCATATACGCGGGTTCTCCCCGAACTAAGGCAGGATTCTGCTCTATATCTGCTAATCTGACAATTGGTAGGTCCAGACTTACTTCTGGCAATGTTTTCGTGTCACCTTTTACTAGGTGTAAAACTGGAAGGATTATACTCAACCCAACAACTAGTGTAAATAGGAAAGCTATCGTTGAATTTCTTCGGAAGAGTTTCTCCCAAGGGGCATGATGATCAATCGGTTTTCCTTTGATTAAATTTTTCCGCAAAGTACGAATGAAAATAGCCGCTTGCAGTGATTTATAGGCCAAATATCCGATGAAGAAGGTTAAAATAGTTTGTTGAATAGCCTGCCCTTCAACTAAAACTAAAGTAGGTGTACCATCTAAAAACCAAATAGAAGTAAACATCCCGATCATTAAGAGCATTGAGACAGCAATTACACTAGCATTCATAGCTAATTTCTTATCCAGTTCCTTTAATGTATGAGATTGCTCGGCAGGATCTGTATAAAGCTCTTGTGCATCAAGCTCCTCTGATGATGAAAACACTTTAAAAAATTGGTAGCCTGTCACATAGTCCCATCCGCTTTCTGCATACATCTCTATTTGTTCAGGTGAAATCTTCTTTTTCATTAATACATCTATTCTATACCTCATTTTCTTTGGTTCACCTTTAACAAAATGAGCAAAATATATTCCCATTTTTTTGAGATGGAATCCCTTAGCCGCCATGTCTTGGAACCAGCTTTCATGCTCACCGATCCGCCAATAATCACTGGGACGAAGTTTGAGGACTGTCTTATTCATTCTCATCACCCTCCTCTAACTACAAATCATTTAACACTATAACTTCCCCATTTGACCCATTCACCCCATATTCGCAATCTAATTTTCCGCAAAGCACATATTGTTTTTGTTCAAAATCGTAGACATAGTAAGATTTAAGCTCAAACCGTTCCTTGACTTTTTTATATGCTTCTTCTTTCGTTATCCTTACTTTATCAGGGGCTTGAAATTGATTAAAAATCTCCAACATCGCTTGGTTATCCATGTAATTTAACACTTCAAAACTCTTCGCATCAATCATGATCATCAGTTTCCGTTGAAATACTCGATTATCTTGTTTGTTCGTTCTCAATATGGCATGAATGTACCCTTTATCACGGTGAAGTGTTTTTAAAGTCCATTTTCCGGTTTCATTAAGATATTCTTGCCTTAAAAAGTCCTTAACTGACGTTATACATTTTTCCTGTTCCTCTGTTGTGATTGGAAATGAATCCGGAGAGGGCTCGGAAGAAAATGCTTGCTCAACTGATACATCCTCAATCCAATTAATTTCTTTTTGTTCAAACGTTTGATTAATAGGTTTATCCCAATAAATCGTTTCGTCTACTTTAAAATATGACCTTGTATCTGCGAAGACTTCAAATGGAATGATCGACATTTGATCATTTCTCACATATATCTCTTCTACTACAAAAATGGGAAATAATCGCTTTTGTTTATAAGAAGGAAATTCAATTAGCTTAAGCTGTTCTTTAGCAATATGTACTACTTTTTCTAAGGTAAGTGTATACAGCTCTTCCTTTACCATTTCCTTTGGAGGAAAATGACCATGTATCGAGAAAAAAGTGAGTTTCCCTTTATGATCAAATTTAATTTCAATATATCCTGAAGGGGAGACTGCAACTCCATCGATGCATTCTTTATAAAGGAGACTCCCCTCCTCTTCCTTATGTAGTTGAAATTGCTTTCCATATTTTAATCCTATTTCAACTTCAACCCATTTTATAATGTCTGCCTGATTATTTTGAGCAAACTTAACCCCATTTTTTGCATATGTTTTCCCCTGTACAAAAATAGCACTTTCAACTTTATGACTCCTCACGTTTATATCAATACAGGCTGTATCCAAATAACAATCGGAACATGATCTGGTATAGCATCAATTTCCGCAAGAGTTTTGGAAAATCTCTTTTCATACTCTTTTTCGATAAAATCATTTGGATAATTCAAATGATCCCGCAGCCATTCGTATCTGCGCTTTCTCCCCACTTTTTCAGGAAGCTCCTTTATGGGGCCAACTGCAAAAAAGTCTGGAAACCCAATCACTTTATTCTCACGTCCCAAACCTACACGCAAATATCCCGCAGGAGATTCACCACATACGAGATGTACCGTATTATATTCTCTTTCAATGTTTCTATTATTTTGCTGAAATTTATTCACTGACTGTACATCCCTTTCTATCGCACTCTTACAAGCATCAGAAGGTAACTGAGTAAATAGGCAAAGCATGTAACACCAAACAAGGCAAATATGCCGGGAGTCATGGCCATATACAAACTAATTGGCAATGCCCATAGGAAAGCAATTAACATTAAAAGCTTTTTAGACATTATAGACGAAGTGATTGCTAAACAAGCAGGAAGAAATAACATGATGAACGTATTTATTATGGGTTCAATATCAACCGCATTTGAATAAGGATTAAAGAAGCTAAGGGAAATCCATAGACAAATTGACAATAGACCAGAAATTAACCCCAACATTGCTGATACTTTTTTAGTCATGTACGCCTCCTTATCTCGAATACACCTCTTCATACGCAAGCTAAGAGCTTGTTCATTCTGTTCCTTGCTTCCCAAAGCCTTCGCCAAATTTTAATGAATGTAACTGTCCATCAGTTGCCCAATTTTCACGTTCGTATTCATCAAACAATACTGTAATCCATTCCTTTTTAACATTTAAAGTTTTTACTGCTTCTTTTGTAACAGCTTCGACAAATTGCTGTTTTTGTTCAATCGTTCTACCTTTCGCTAATTTAACAGTTATAATAGGCATTTTACCCACCCCAGAATTTTAATTTATATGATCACTTTCGCTACCTCTAATTTTAACATAATTTCCCTGCCCCGTTTTTAAATAAATAGAAAAGGCGTTTACGCTTTTATTGCATAAACGCTACCCGTTATCCTTGAATAAGGATATCACTTTAACGAATAAATGATTTCACTATTCGCAAGAGCATCTTTTAACCATCGAGGATGCATTTTCAGTAAATCATGAGGTAGGTTTTGTATTTCAAAAAATTTGATTTCAAGTGATTCATCCGAATTACATCTAAGTTCTCCACCTGTAATTTCAGCAAGAAAACAAGTTGTTATAAAATGTACTACTTTACCACTTGGATAAACAAACACCTGTGAATTAGGGTCAGAATAAACACCAATTAACTTTTTAATTTTAATATCTAAATTGGTTTCCTCTTTTACCTCCCTTATAGCTGTTTCAGAAACTGTTTCTCCTATTTCTACATGTCCCGAAGGAATACCCCATAATCCTACATCTGCCCTTTTCTGTAATAAAACTTGATTTTCCTCATTCAAAATAATTACAGCAACACCAGCTTTTAATTCGTCAATTCTTTCCATACGATTAACCTCCTTTTAAAATAAAAAGGTCCGAAAAGAAAGGTTTCAACGCATAACAAATACGCTGAACCTTTCCCCTCGGACCTTTTATGTCAATAGGTGCCTTTTACATTTTGTAAAAGATGTAGACCTCGGTCACAGCCCTATATAAATAGCGGAACCCTATCTACAATTTTCCAGTTCATAAATGAAGATTATTATTTTTACTACATTTAATATATTACAACAAATCATTAAATAATTGAAGGGGTCTTGTACTAAGGACTGTTTACTAGAATAAGCGAGATGTTGAAGATGGTTGTTACTTAATTATTCTTTAAATGTATAACACCATCACTTCTTACAACACGGAAAGTTAAATCATCCTCAGCACTAAACACAGAAGCAGAAGTTACACCCGTTTTATTTTCACCGGTAAAATATAGGCCATATCCATTATTTTCAGGGTAGCCATACAAATAACAAACCACTTTTCCATCCTTCATAAAAACAATTTGGTTCATTCCTTCACTTACCGTTTCGCTAATATTGTCCCATTTATATCCAACTGTAGCATAGATCATATCCTTTGATGCGTATGGATCAAAGGAGTATGCTACATCCCATTCAAATGGAGTTAGATCTGATAAATTGACTGTTTCAACAGATTCTCCAATCGTTAATACTTCTTTTTTCAACGATTCTGCATTAACATCCCATAAGTCCTTCTTTAATAGATTTATCAACACAAAAATAGACAATATAATGGTAACTACTGTCGCAACTGTCCTTTTGGATTTCATTTCAATATTCCCCCTCTATATTTAGTAACAAATACGAAAAATGGCAATCCCTCCTCTTCGAAGAATCGCCGTCCATCCATACCAATGCGAAAAAGTACTATTCGCTAAATTCTATTTCATAAGTTTTATGTAACAAATATCTTTGCAGTCCTTTTGAATGCAGTATTGCCTTCTCCGCATAGCTTTTAGCATCCAATAAGTTGTTAAGCTTTTTTTCCGTTCGGCTAATAAGGCGTTTTTCATCCACTTCGATGAAATTTTTTCAATGGCATTATTAGCACCATTGATATCGCCATCTTCTAATAAAACAATAGCTTGATAGTAGGATTGATAGGAAGGATTCTTAATTTGTTCAACTTGCGATCGTATGACTGAAAAATTTTTAAAATACAAGGCTTCCGCAATTTTATAATGGGCTTGACGTGATGGTGACTTATACTTTTTTAAAAGTTTTTCTGTTAAATCTCTAACATCCTCATCAAGCCGATTTGCCATTGCATATACAATATAAAAATTTGGATTTCGTTTATTTTTTAATAGAAACTTTTCAATCTTATCAATATCCGTTTCCAAAAGAACAGTATACAGCAACGGAAGCATAACCCCCACTAATATTAAAACCATTACAGTACCAACTATGAACACATTGTCAACCTGAAAGAAATCTAGCACGAAAAAGCTTATTAAACTGATAACAAATGTATTGACATATCTCAAGCAATCACCTCCTGAAAATCATTTTAGTTGCTAACATAGAGCTATGGGCATTAAAATATTCGTCGATAATCTCTCTAATTTCATAAAATACATCTTGATTTATTACTCCCGTTTTTCGCTGTTTAAATGTCTCTCTTTAATTTAAGTGTGTTACTGTCACGATATACAATCAGAGTAATTACATTTAATATGATGGTAATGATGAGAAGAACTTCCGCGGCAAATACAACAGCACCCATTGTATCCATAAGGGCAGTCCAATCCTTACTCTTTACCAGATGATAATGATAGAAAATCTGGAAATATAGCGAAATAGCACAAGCACTAATACTCATAATGGATAGAACAAACCAATTATTATGGGCATTCTTTTTGTATCGCATTAGGTTAACAACAGGAAGTATCCAAGCCACTAACCCAAGCACGAGACTGACAACGTTAAGCCAACCAATCATATCTAATCCCCCTAGTAATTTTATATTTCTTCCTTCTTGTGCAGCAATTCCACAATAAAAAGAGGGGAGTTCCTTTTAAATGTGACTTTTTTTAACATATCCACTCTCTCCACCCTAAACACATATATATCATCACAAAACTCGTTAAATAAGGCAGATTCCTTCATGTTATTATTTAATATATTCCTCCTTCTTTAAAGCCTTTGGCTTCACTGAAGGCTCTACCCCAACTGTGTATTAATTGAACTCGACTATGGGAAACGTTTTTAAATGTTTATATTCAATGAGCTCTCCGTTAGAACTTACTATGACTATATCCTCGCCATACGTGTTATGAGCACGATAATAAGGGAGAACCTTTAATGTGATCGCATAGGCTCCACCTACTCCATTCATCTGCTTTATCTTCAGAATTTCCGTATCATATGAAGCCCAAGTAAGCCCCTCTGGTGCATTCTTATCATCTTGATAAATTTCAGCTATTGCTTTATCAATCGGTTCTCTTAGGGTATTAATTAAGGCATATTTCAACGTATCACATAGTTCCGTATCAGCTTCATTTAGTGTTTGTGAATGAGCTGGTGTATTGTAGCCTACTAAATATAATCCTAACAAAAGTAAAACAATCAATTTTTTCATTATCATCACCTCAGTTTAGTTTGCGGAAACTAAACTAGCCTTATACAGATGCAGTGATACCCCCCTCTTAATCTTGCTGACTATTTAATAACTGTTCTACTTTCTTTTCTAAATCTTCAATTCTTGATTCTTGTTTCATAAAAATTGTAATTAATACCGCTAACAAGAATGCTATAAAAATAATTAAAGCCCAAACATTATTTAGAATTAGACCGAGGAAGAAAGTAGCGGCAAACCAGCAAATAATGATGCAAAAAAGAAATATTCCAATAAAATCTTTCAATTTTAAATCCCCGCTTTAGTTGAAGTTTTTAATATGCAAGTGCAACGAAGTTACCCTTATTTTAACAAAATAAAAGGAATATTTGGAATGTAATTACCAATTAATAAAAAACACCATCTCCTTTAAGCTCAGGAAATGATGTTCTCCAACCCTTTCTAATCAACTATTCCTCTATCCATTTTGTAAATTGACTAAAATGGGGCTTAATTCTTTCTGGTGGGGTCATGTCGGGATATCCAAGGTAGAGAAATGCAACGATTTCTCCATTTTCTGAGAGTTTGAAAAGGTCTCTTACCATTGGGTGATAAGTTCTTGCGCCCGTTCTCCAAATAGCGCCAAGACCCAGACTATGGGCTGCAAGTAACATATTTTGTATGCAGCTGTTCACAGCGGCATATTCTTCTTTTATTAAAACCTTTGGCTTCTTTGAAGGCTCTACCCCAACCGCAATGACGACAGGTGCTCTTAATGGTTTATTTTTCAGTTTTTCTAATTTTTCCTGACTCTTCTCAAGTTCACTTTCCGGAAGTTTTGATTTTTCAATCTCAACAAATACATCCCCCAAATGCTTTCTCCCTTCACCTGTTAAAACAAAGAATCTCCATGGATTAGTATGGTGATAATTCGGAGCATCTGTACCTGCTTCAAGAATTTTCTCAATCATTTCCTTTGGAACAGGAGTATCCTTCACTCTACTTATACTTCTTCTCGTTTTGATTGCTTCCAATACATCCATTTAGTTCTCCCCTTTTTATGAATCAATATAATAATTCTATGTAGTATATCTACATTAATGACTTTTCCATTTGCTTTTGTTTTAAATCATTATAATTGGCATATCTCCAATATGCTATTCATATCCTCATCCTTATTCTCAGATAATATTTTTTATAGATATTTTTAATTCCCCTTGACCTTTACGCAACGTTAAGGTTTATCATATGAATTGTCAGGAGGGATATCTGTTATGGAATATACAGTGAACAAATTGGCGCAGTTATCAGGGGTGAGTGGTCGGACACTTCGTTATTATGATGAAATCGGGCTCTTGAAGCCTGCAAGAATAAACTCATCTGGTTACCGAATTTATGGTCAAAAAGAAGTAGATTTACTTCAACAAATTTTATTCTATCGGGAATTAGAGTTTAGTTTGGAAGAAATAATAGACATCATCAATCAGCCTGAATTTAATCAAACAGAAGCTCTAAAAAGCCATTCTGCCCATCTTAAGAAAAAACGAGATCGACTCAATAAACTAATTATAACGGTTGAGAAAACAATAGCCGCTAGGGAGGAAAATTTAGAAATGACAGATAAACAAAAATTCGAAGGTTTTAAAGAAAAATTAATCAAAGATAATGAACAAAAATATGGCAAGGAAATTCGCAACACGTATGGCGATGAAACAGTTGATGCAAGCAATGCAAAACTAAAGGGAATGTCCCAAGAAGATTATCAAGCTATGACAAACTTAGGTGAAGAAGTTTTTGAGTTACTTGAAAGAGCGTCTGCGACTGGTAACCCTGCGTCCGAACTGGCGCAAGAACTTGCAGCCAAGCATAAAGAATGGTTAATGTATTCTTGGGCTGACTACTCTAAAGAAGCCCATGCCGGACTGGCTGAAATGTATGTAGCCGATGAAAGATTTACAGCTTACTATGATAAAAAGGTTAAAAATGGAGCGCAATTTCTACGGGATGCAATATTAATTTATGTAGGAATGCAATAAGGCTTACGGATTTTCTTTGGGTCAATTTTCTTCATTCAAAAATAATAAAATAAATTCAAGATTAAAACGGCGACTAAATAGGGCGAATGGGGATTTCCAGTTAAGTCCCTGTCCCCGTTTCCGTTATTTAACGGTTTGAAATAAAAAGTTAAAATTGTCCCTCGCCCCTCCTATTAACGGATATGCTATACTGGAATCAGCTATTTTCTATTTTGGAGGGATTAGAGATGAGTGAAAAAGGACAAGATCAAGCAAAAATCCATATAAAAGAACAAGTTCTTACATACGATGACTATACAACAATTAATGATGGAAATCGTTATGAATTAGCAGGTGGAAAATTAGAGTTAATGAGTCCCGCTCCTTCAGTTACTCATCAGTTACTAAGCATTGAAATGATAAAAAAGTTCACACAAAGTTGTGAATCTGACTACATCATTTTGGATGCTCCAATTGATGTCATTTTAGCTTCTACTGAAGTCAGACAGCCTGATCTTGTTCTCGTTCATCGAAACCGTATTAATATTTTAAGTAAGCGTGGCGTTGAGGGCCCCCCAGATTTAGTTGTAGAGATATTATCTCCTTCCACACGAAAACGGGATAAAATTGATAAATTAAAGACCTATTCTTATTACGGCATTCCTGAATACTGGATTGTCGACCCTGCAATTTTCGTATTAGAGCAATTTATTTTACAAAATGAACGATATGAACTAATTAATATTTTCCAAGATAGTGAAATTATCACTTCTCCAAACATCCCTTGCATTTCCTTCACAATGGCTGAAATTTTGAACAAAATCCCTCCTTCATTAATTTAAGGTGGGATTTCTCTTTCGATAAATTAACAAAACGTCATTTCGATCAATTAATGTGAAATGACGTTTTTTATGTTATCCCTTGTACGCTTTCTCCAACTCCGCCAGATCAAGTTTCTTCATTTTGAGAGTTGCCTTGTTTACACGATCAATTTGTTCCGGTGTGCTCTTACTGATCATCTCGTCCATTGCCTTCGGTACAATCTGCCAGGACAATCCATACTTATCTTTTAACCAACCGCATTGCTCAGCTTCGGGAACAGCAGACAACTTATCCCAGTAGTGATCAATCTCTTCTTGTGTGTCACAATAGACCATAAATGAGATAGCCTCATTGAAACTAAATTTATGATCATGTGCACTATCCATTGCAGTGAACCACTGATTTTCAAGCATGAAATCAGAAAACATAATGGTTCCTTCTTTATCAGGTTCCATTCCTTGAGGGTAACGGGCAATATGGCCTTGCTTTGAATTTTTAAATACAGATAAATAAAAATTCATCGCCTCCTCCGCTTTGCCGCATTGATCACCGACAAACAGTAGTGATGATATGATCGTAGGCCGCTCCTCCCCTTCAGGATTGGTAAGGATTAACTGCCACGACAAACCATACTTATCTTGAATCCAGCCATACTTCTCACTAAACGGATACTTATCAAGTGGCATTAATACTATGCCATCTATGGATAATTTGTTCCAAACCTCATCGATCATTTCACTCGCGTCCTTTTCTCGTGACGGGTCAAAATTCACCATGAAAGACACCGACGGATTGAATTTAAAATAAGGCCCTGCACTAATTGCCATAAACTTCTGCCCCCACAACTCAAAGGAAACTAAATCCGCGTCACCTGAAGGTGTACCGTGGAGTATTGTTACATTCGTCATTCTTGAATCCGGGAAAATGGAAGCATAAAACTCCGCTGCTTCTTTTGCCTCTTTGTCATACCACAAATGTGGAACGATGTTGATGTTTTGAGTTATTTTTGCCATAGTGATTCCACCTACCTTTTTTGTCTCTAACAGATTATAGCTTTATTCTTTCTTCCCTCAAATATAACACTTATATTTAGATTACATCATTTGTAGTATGGAAATATTTCCGTTACACTAAATTTAAAAAATAAATGGGGAAACGGAAGGAGATTTAATAAATTAATGGAGGCGCAAAAAACAGTTTTAGATACTGAACAAAGTAAAAATAAAGAAAAGAGTCGGATTTTATTACTTATTGGAATATTATTAATTGCTTCTAATCTACGTACTCCTTTAACATCTGTTGGTTCGTTAGTTCCCACTATTCGTGATAGTTTAGAAGTAAGCAACGTAGTTGTTGGTTTTATTACAACGTTACCATTACTCGCTTTTGCATTAGTTTCTCCTTTTTCACCAAAGGTTGCACATCGGATAGGTATGGAAAAAACAATTTTCCTATCCATGATCGTACTGTTGATCGGAATAATGATGCGTTCAGTTACCGGTGTCGGTACCTTGTTTATCGGCACCGCCTTAATCGGAATTGCCATATCTTTTGGGAATGTGTTATTACCAAGTTTTGTAAAGACAGGGTTTCCTTTTAAAATCGGTCTAATTACGGGGCTTTATTCTGTTTTTATGAACATATTCGGTGCATTAGCATCAGGATTAAGTGTACCACTTTCAAATATAGGTAATTTAGGATGGCAAGGAGCCTTAGGCGCTTGGGCAATTTTAGTTATTATTGCACTCTTTTTTTGGTTTCCAAAACCCAAAGCTTCCAAAAATCCATCCAAATTTAACCAAAGCAACAATAGAAAGAAAACAAATATGTGGACTTCTTTTACTGCTTGGCAAGTGACCATTTTCATGGGATTTCAATCTCTTATGTATTATACGATGTTGACTTGGTTGCCAGATATTATATTATTTAATGGATATTCCTTGAATGAAGCAGGGTGGATGCTCTCTCTTATGTTATTTTCTGCGATTCCTCTAACGTTTATCATGCCTATTATTGCTGATAAAATGAATAATCAAAAATTATTAGGTGCCATTACAGGTGTTATTTTTCTATTAGGCGTAATTGGTTTACTTAATGGGAACCAAAGCTTGATTATTATTTCAGCGATTTTGCTTGGAGTAGGTTGCGGTAGTGGGTTCAGTTTATCGTTGATGTTTTTTACATTAAGAACAAAAGATGGGTATGACGCTTCGGAACTATCCGGGATGGCCCAATCATTCGGTTATTCACTTGCTGCGCTGGGACCTGTTTTATTTGGTGGAATACATGACCTTACGGGAAGTTGGACTGCGCCTTTGTATATGCTAGTTTTTGTTTCTATTATTCTTCTTATTGCTGGATGGCTTGGTGGTAGAAGGGTCATAATTAATGAATAAAGCAAAAGATATGCCAGATAATGTGGTGGGGTGGGACACAGTTCCCGACCCCGTGTCCCATATTATTTTAGCGTGAAGCTTTAGGAGGTTGGCAGACATCACATTTACGTTGGTGATTATTTTTAAATTTCGTAAATGTTTTTTCAAAATTATTACCACATGCACATTGAAATAGTAACTTTTGTGAAAAACCGTGGTATTCCGTTGTTAGTAACTTACTATCCGAATTCTTTTCAACAAATTCTTTAATTTGACCGATCGTCCATCGTTTATTCATTCTCTTCCTCCTCCTGATCAAACCACAAACGTTCTTTGTCATCAACATCACCATTATAATTAATTAGAATCTCATCTCCGGCTTTTATATCTGTATAAGCATAGAAGTCAAATGTGTGATTTTTAAAATTAATTTCATAAGTGGCATTCGGTTCATATGAATGATTAAACAGCATTCCATAACCTAGAAGGATTGCAGAATGATTGATCCCATACTCAAAAGCATAATCAGCAAGTAAGGTTTTCTCAATGTATTGATGCTGGTCGTTTGGATAAGAAATGACAGGGGCTTCATGTATTAGCTCCCCTTTTTTGATATCACATGTAGCAAATACCCCTCTATTAAATTCTCCATCACTTAGTGGTGATTTTTTTATCTCAATCATGTTGTTCGCCTACTTACTTTTTAATTTTTTATCTAAGTGTAACAATAACATGGAGTTCTATGGATTGCCAGTAACTTTAACGGGACATAGTTCCCGACCCCGGGGTCCACCCGCCCGACCCGCATCTCACTGCCTATAATCTTGCTTCATTTCGCTTTATCCATAAACTAGTTCCACAAATAATCACAAATAATGCCAGCTGCGGAATAAATGTTTCAAGGGATGGAAAAAGACCGATCCAATCGATATGTGGGAAGTCGTGCAAGCTGTGTGTTGGAATAACTCCCGCTACTTGTAGAGAATGGATACTCATTCCAAGAATTTTAAATGCTAAAAAGTAAATCAATACAGTTGCTACTATGAAAAAGGGACGAATAGGAATATTTACACTATAACGAATAATTAAGAACCCGATCACAAGTAAAATAACAAAAGCAATGGCAATACCAAGTGATAATTGACTGAGTTCCATATTAGGAGCCATCCCTGCATAAAAAATAATGGTTTCTGCACCTTCTCTAAAAATTGCTAAAAAGCTGATGGCACTAAAGGTAATAAGACTTCCTGTAGCAATTGCTTTACCCATATATTTTTGAATATAGTTATTCCATTTTTTAATATTTGTATTATTATGTAGCCACATTCCAACTGTAATCATCATAATAACTGCAATAATACCAACAATACCTTCGATATATTCGCGACTTGATGCAGCTGTGAGTTTAGAGAATAGGAAGGTAATGAGGATAGCAAACAACGCACTCGCACCTACACCGGCAGCGACACCGCCCCAAATCCATTTTTGCTTATCAGCATGATTCGTTTTTCTCAAAAACGCAAGCAGGGTTGCCACTATTAATAGAGCCTCTAACCCTTCACGAAGCAGTATAAGCGCCGCATCCCAGTAAGAATAACTCATCGAAGTTAAGAGCGGTTCAAGCCGTGTTTTTAAATCCAATAATACTTCAGTTGCCCTGTCAGTGTCTTTATTTGTCGAGCTTAGCAAACTAATAACAATTGGAATCTTCGTTTCCATATCACTATATAGTTTGCTGTCCCTGGTTGATACTTCCCCTTCAACCATTGGCCATATTATTAAGGATTGGTTCAATTCTGTCGTGGCCTTTTTAATGTCATTCGATTGGATTGCTTCAATAGAGACACTAATGAAGTCCACCACATCTCTTAGAGTATAGCTTTCATTTGAAGCTTTTTTTGTTTCTTTTCCAGTCAAAAAGTTATTAATTGCTGTAGTAAGTTCAGCCAAGCTATTAAGTGCCTTTTCTTGGTCCTGTGGCTGTTGTGTGATAGCAATTCGTAGGAAAGCCATTTTTGTTTCAATTTCGCCATAGGTTGCAACACTTTCGGCGCGAACTATTTTTTCAACAGCTGTCCATTGTACCTGTAAGTTTTGATAATGACGATTGGCAGTTCCATAATCCTCTACTTCAACTGCCGATTTGAAATCCTCCATGATTGGAAGTAATACCTTCAGCTTTTGTCTTTCTTTTTCTATATCAACCGGATTTTGTTCAGCATCATAATTGACTAAAGAAGTGGAAAGTGTGGAAAGCGCCTCGCTTATTTGTTCTTTATTCTTTGTTTCCAATGCAGAATAGACTGCCTTTAGCTGATTCTCAACCTGGGAAGCTACTTTACTCTCTTTGTTTTTCACCGTTTGAAAGGCTTCCTCGAATTGTTTCATATTTTGATAGATGGAGTCCCAATCTTCTTTTTTTGCTTTCATAATAGAATCACCGATATAAACAAACAATTCATCATGATTTTGAGCCGCATAACTATTCGAGGCTTGAAAAAACAATCCATTCAATAAAAATACAAAGGCAAGAAAAATGGTTGCCAGTTTGTTTCGAGTTAAACTTTCCATTATTATTCCACTCCTTGTAAAATGTAGAAAAAAACTTTGCTAGCTGCAAAGTTTCATTGTTATCCAAATAATGTCTGTCCGATGTATTCTCCTTTTTTAATTCCTGGAAAAATAGCAAAAATGGCGCTTCCACGGTGTACTGTATATTCATTAAGCTTATCGATACGGGACAATCGTTCCTGCATGGGTATGAATGAGGTTGACGGGCTTTGTTGGAAGCTTAAAAATAATAGTCCTGCATCAAGGCTACCTGTTTTAGGATCCATTCCATCCGCATAGGAATAAGGGCGACGTAAAATCTTTTGTTTACCATCACCAAAGGCAATACGGGCATGCGAATCTTCGGGAATTACATAATCGCCCTGCTCATTTTTTCGGGCCAAATCCATTTTTTCGTGTTCTTTTTCCTGACCTAACGGTGCACCCGAAGCACGGTGTCTACCAAATGTATTTTCCTGTTCACGAAGCGTGGTACGATCCCATACTTCTATATACATTTGAATCTTACGGACTATCAAATACGTACCATTTGTTAACCAAGCCGGTCCATCTTCACCCTGTACCCAGACATGTTTATTCATCTCTTTATCATCTACTACATTGATGTTAGCCGTCCCGTCTTTGAATCCAAAAAGATTTCGAGGTGTTTCTTTATTGGCATCTGCCTGCTTGGTCCGTTGAAAACCTGCCTGTGCCCAGTGAAGAATGGCTTTTCCACGAGCAATTCGGAGTAAGTTCCTTGCTGCATGAAAGGCCACCTGTGGGTCATCCGCACAAGCTTGAATACAAATATCGCCACCTGTCCATTCTTCTTTTAGAGCATCAAGCGGAAAAGGAGGAAGGTCAACTAATTCTTTAGGTTGCTTTGATTTAAGACCAAACCGATCCTTTCCATCTTTTACGAAAAGACTCGGACCAACTCCAAAAGTAATTGTCAAATTAGCCGCTGAAAGACCCTCCGCTTCGCCTGTATCCTTTGGCGGTACATAGCCATTTGTTAAAGCCTCTCCAACGGGCTGTCCTTGCGTCATCAGGGAAGCTGCGACTGTCCATTCTTGAAATAATGATTTCAAATCATCTAATGAAGAAGCTGTCACTTCTAGTGATGCAAAGTACACATGATTCTGAGCCTCCGTTGCAATACCAGCTTGATGCTTTCCGTAAAATGGAACGATATCATTTCCTAAAGAAGGCGAAGCATCCATTTTTTTTGCTTCGCCTTCTACCAAGTTCAAAACGCTTCCTGCTCCTGTTGCTCCAATGATTACACCAAGTCCACCAACACCGGCTAATTTTAATAAATTACGACGTGATATAGCATTACCCTCTCGCTTCGTTTGTTTGTCAGATTGATAATCTGCCACTTAAACTCCCTCCACAACGATACCGATTTGTGATAGCGGTTCAGCAAGTGCATCAAGGGCTTGACTTAATGCTTTTACTTCATCTTTTGTTAATTCCGTATAAGATACAAAACTATCACCTTGTTTATGCTCTGCTAATAATCGATAAAGTATTGAAAACTTATCACTAATTAGTTTTGAAAGGTCAGCATCTTTGACATCTAATGCTGGTTTTAATAATAGGTAAATTTTTTCGGCACCTTCCACGTTTGCCATGAAGTCATATAAATCTGTATGAGAATAACGATCCTCTTCACCGGTTACTTTTGATGTTGAAACTTCATTAAGCAGATCTACAGCACCAGTAATTAATAAATCAGGTGTTACCTCAACGGTTTCAACCTTTGCACGGAGCAAATGAACATCCTTCATTAGCTGATCCGCATAGTCTTCATAGCCTTTTGTCGTGTTATCAATCCATAATCCTTTTTCTAATCTGTGGTATCCGCCCCATTCATTTTCAGGAACATCACCTTCACGAGCATCAATCTTTGGATCCAAATCCCCGAAGACCTCTGCAATTGGCTCAGCCCGCTCATAATGAACACGACTTGGTGCATAAAGTTCTTTTGCCTTTTCTAAATCGCCGTTTTTGATTGCCGTTGTGAATTCTTCAGTCGCTGTAACAAAAGCATCAATTTCTCCAATTGCATATTCACGATATTGCTTAGTCACTTCCTCAAGCGGATTCGAAGTCACCGCTGTTGTTTCCTGTTTAACACCCTCTTGAGACGATGGCTTTACCGTTTCATCCGATTGAGCACAACCGAATAGTAGAGTACTAGATAAAAGAATGACAAATGTTACTGATATTTTTTTCATAAAATAAAACACTCCCCTTATGTATTTTCAAACTGATATTGATATTCATTCTCATCTGTATATAAATATTATACACTTTTGATAACTGTTTTCAATAACTTTTTTATAATGGGACACAGTTCCCGCCCCCGTGTCTCGTTCTTGGTTTGGACTTTTCCTCTTAATGTTAGGCATCGGAATATTAATATGGTCGTCTAAAGGTTCTGGTAGCAAAAACGTTGAAGCCTAATGAGCTCATTAGGAATGGAACAAGAATCTGATAATACATTTGTGCGAAATAGGAGTTCCCGGATAAGCGGGTCCAGATGATAACATTTTATTTGCACCCAATTTAAACTGGAAAAACATCGATTTACAAAAAATTATTGAGGAGCAATTTCATATTCCAACGAAAATTGAAAATGAAGCAAATGCCGGGGCACATGGAGAACAACTATATGGGCTGGAAAAAACGTCAACAACCAAGTGTATATCAGCATTGGAATGGTAAATATCATTAACACCTTTAACCCATAAGTCAAGTACAGAAATCCGTTTTTCCCTTTTAGGCAACTATTCTACTGCCATTGGAGCAGCTTCTTTTGCCATTGCCAATTTCTTTTCAGAAAAAAAAATAATACATGTTTATTGAAATTCTATTTAACTATATAATGTTTTTAACTTAAGTTTGACAGAAGACACCATCGTTTAAACCCTTGTAAACATTGAGTTTTCAAGGGTTTAAACGATGGTGTAACACTATGCTTTTGCCAGAAATTTCAACAAAAAAAGTTACTAATTTAAGTAAAGATTTATAAACAACGTGAAATTTGGTTTAATGTATCCGTTTATACAAAACTATATATAAATATACAATTTATATTTCTTCTTTAAAAATGTTTGCTGCTTCCTGGGCGGAGTACCACTTGACAACTTTGCCCAGGATCTTTACGTCTAAACTTTTTGTATAAACCATTGGAGACATGTTGTTGTTTTCTGGGATAAGGACGACTTTCTCACCTTCTCTTTTAAAGCGTTTAATTGTCACATTGTTGTCCACCATGACTAATGCAACTTCCCCGCTCTCTACTACTTGCTGCTGTCTGACGAGAGCATAACCACCGTTTTCTATTCCTGCATTGATCATCGAATCTCCTTTGATCCGTACGATAAAACAATCTTTATATTTTTCTTGAACTTCAAGATAACCTTCTATGTAAGGAATCGCCTCCATTGGTGCTCCAGCTGCTGCTACGCCTAACACTGGTAATTTAATCATTTTACTTTCATTACTATAGTTGTAATCGGACTTCTCAATTGTTATTTTTGAAGTATTATTTTCAGCTTCATTTTTATTTCTAGTTGATTGTCTTTTTATCATTAGTTCTGCGCCTTTAATAACAAAAAACAAGTCTTCTCTTTCTTTACGGCTTAACTCATTGAAAATAGAAATAACTTCATTGATGAGAAATTCATCATCAAGTTTTTTTGTCTTATAAGACAATTCGTTTATTTTATTAATCGCAGGGGCATTTCCTGTGATAAGCCAATCAATACTGACTCCTAATGTTTTGCTAATAGCGTATAAATTGTCGGCCCCAACGACTACAGCCCCTCTTTCAACTTTACTTAATGCACTATTTGACATACCTGTAGCTTCCTGTAAATCGTGTAGCGTCATATTTCTTTCTTTTCTAACACTGCGAATGCGTTCTCCTAATTCTTTTATCAAGATGTCCGACATATTACATCTCCTTTCGCACTTTAAGACATCTTTCGTATTTTAAGAAAAAAATCATTGACATTCGTCCTAAAAGACTATAATATTCAATTGTAAGCAACCTGCTTCTTAGAATATTTATTTTCACTAAGAACTCTTATATGCCTAACCTTTTTCCGGCAACAGATGTCGGTATTTAAAATGCTTTAAAAAATTGTACCAACTTGAAAGTAAACTAACCTTGAAAGAAATTGAACGTTACAAACAAGATTAGGAGCCTTACTTGAGCAATGCATTTTTGTATTTATGACGGAGTTATTGAATAACAAAACGGATCAACAATTCCTTGCTCATTAAATCTATCATCTACTTACACAAACTTTTTTTAACATTTCGTAGTTTTAGTCTTCGGGTGAGATCATTTGCCAATGACGCGATTGAAGAAAGGAAACTTTACCGTAAAAAAGACAGACCACAACCCGTTAACATTTTTCGGTTATCTCATTATAATATACCAAAAAATCCTCCGAATTCTCTGCTGGTAACGATTATTATCTTTTTTTAAATTGAGTTATACCCTGGACAAGGTCCGAATGGATCCCATTATCAAGTTTTAAACCACTTATTTGAAAAACCCACTAGCAATTGTTTCACCAAATAAATTACCGACTTTAGTGATTTTTGTTCAGAAATCTCTTCTTGTCTGTAATCATTATAAAGTATTATCAATTTTATCAAAAATATTGCGGCATGTTTTTCTCAAATTACATTACAACAGGTAACTGATGAATTCGCTTGTTGAGGTCTAGTAAAAAGATACTAATTACTTCACATTGTCATTACTTTAAATGTTAACATCCATAGGAAAAATATAACCCCCATACCATTTTGTTACTTTCTTTATGACTATTGGTCATGAAAAATATGACTTTTCGAAATTACAATTAAACTGTATAAACCCCATTTTTCTGGGAGCAATAATAAAAAAGCTGGAGGAAAGTAAATGATGAAAGTATTACCAACTAGGGAAGGCAGGATTGATTACAGTAAAGATATGATAACCATTAAAAAAGAAGTAGAAAGGGCGGCAATAATGACTATTGAAACAAATTTAGTGCCATATCCTAAAAAAGTAAAACAAATTTTTCTAAAAGCAATTGAACAGAAGCAAATTTTGGAGTTTCTTTTAAAATTACTAATTACAAACGATAATGGGCGTATCCATTTTTATAGATATATAAAAACGTCTATATATGCAATAGGAATTGGCATTAACTTGAATATGAATACTGAAGAACTCATTTTACTTGCAAAAGCTACTTTAACTTTTGAAAAGAACAAAAATGCTTATTGATGTTATTTACAATTAAATGTATCTATAGTCCTTAAAAATTAATGTGTTAGCGGGGGGATAAGATGGACATTAAAAATAGCAACAATACAGGAGAAGACCAAAGGTTATCAATAAAAAAATTCAATCAACATCAGTTGGAATCCACTATTGATTTTCTTAATAGACGATACTTTGAAAAAGAGTTACAAAGTGCATTAATAGAAGGGCAAATTGATTTAGTGTACCAGCCTCAATACTGTCTAAACACTAACAAGATAATTGCTGCGGAAGCATTAGTTCGTTGGCATCATCCAACTATTGGAAAAATATCACCTGGACAATTTATACCATTA
Organism: Schinkia azotoformans; assembly: GCF_035811335.1. NCBI lineage: Bacteria > Bacillati > Bacillota > Bacilli > Caryophanales > Bacillaceae > Schinkia > Schinkia azotoformans. The sequence continues at coordinate 24,984 of NZ_JARSMD010000041.1, read as the reverse complement.
TTTGAAAAATCGGGACTTATTATTCCGTTTGGGAAGTGGATTTTCGACAAAGCTTGTAGACAGTTGCAATATTGGCATTCAAACGGATATGAAGTGAAACTATCCATTAATTTTTCTTTTGCTCAACTACATCAAGAAAATTTGATCGAAACGATTATTCAGACTCTTACAAAAAACAAAGTTGATCCAGCATTTTTGGTATTTGAGCTAACAGAAACAATGGCTATTCATAATATCGCGAATTTTATTTCAATTATCGATGATATAAGGACATTGGGGATTCACATCGCATTAGATGACTTTGGAACGGGTTATAATTCTTTAAGTTATTTGGCACAGCTTAATGTCGATGTATTGAAAATTGATAAGTCCTTCATAAATAAAATAAATAATAGCAAAAAAAACAAAATCGTTTTTTTATCAATTGTTTCTCTCGCTAAACAATTAGATTTACCTATTGTTGTTGAAGGGATTGAAACAAAAGAACAAATGGAGTTTGTAAAAAAGTTGGGTTGTAATATTATACAAGGCTTTTATTTTAGTGAACCAATTGGTGGAGAAGATTTTGGAAAGTTACTAGTAAAAATGAACTAATAGAAAATTGTATATTGAAATCGGCACAAAATTAATATTTATAGAGGGAGGAGTGTATTATGAATCAAAGAATACCGATTTCAAAAGTTAAACCGGGAATGATTTTGTCGATGGATGTGATAAATCATAATGGGAGCATTTTGCTTAAAAAAGGTGTAATGTTAACTGATAAAACAATTCAGATCTTATTTAATAAGTACAGTATCAGTGAAGTTGTTGTTAAATATGAACACAATGGAGAGGCTAAAAATAACAATCATAAAATGGAGATAATCGGGGCAAACCCGCAACGATATACTAATATTATAAACCAGTTAAACCATTTAGATAGTACTGGACTATTGGATATGATTAAAAATGATGCAATAAAGGTCGGAAAAATGATGCTTGAAACTAATTTTATCCAGCATACGAAAAAAGTAGAAAGTATTTTTTTTCAAGCAATTGATCGGACCGAAATATTAGAATTACTATTAAAATTTCGTGTGATCAGTGAAAACGGCAGGGAACATTTTAATAGATATATAAAAACATCATTACTTGCAACTGCAATTGGTATTAATTTGAATTTGAGTAATAGTGAACTAGTTTTACTTGCAAGAGCTGCCTTATTATACGATATCGGAAATTGTCTTGTTGATCAAAATCTTTTAAATAGCGATTATGTTTTACCTAAAAACGAAAAAAAGAAATTGAATGAACATGTGATTATTGGTTTTCAAATATTACAAGAAAAATTTCCAAAAGAGATTAGTTTACCCGCTTATCAACACCATGAACGATTTGATGGATCGGGTTATCCTAATGGTTTAAAAAATAATGATTTACATCTTTTCTCAAGAATCATTGCTGTTGTAGATGTTTATACTGCATTAAGTTACGCTCGACCTCATCGACCTGCATATCCAACGAGCGAGATAATTGAGTTATTACTTGGTTCTGGAGATATTCTATTTGACTATAAAATTATTTCGGAATTTTTAGAAGTTATAAATATTTACGCTGAGGGAAGTCTGGTTTTGTTAAATAATGGAGATGTTGGGATTGTTACAGAAATCAAGGGTAAACCAATTGGCAAGCCTGTAGTGAAACTTATATATGATAAAAAATGGAGAAGTCTACATGGCAAAGAAATAGATCTTAGTACAAACAACTTGTATTTTATAAAGAAAGTGATTGATTAAGGAAAAAACTAGGACAGTGGAGAGAATGAATCCAATAACAATATTGATTGCAGATGATCAAACATTAATGAGAGACGGTTTGAAAACTATTCTTGAACTAGAAGATTCTAAGTTAAATGCCCTTTCCAAATAGGCATTCATCAATCATTTAATGTCTCGGACCCCAAAGCATGATGGAAACTCCGCTTAAACAAAGAATCCCAGCACTTCTCCAATTTTGTTTAAAATCTTCAAGCAAAAAATTTATTCATGTTGCATATCGGTTTCTTGATAAAGCTGTGCTTTATTTCTCCCCGTGTCTTTTGCATGGTATAATCCTTTGTCAGCGCGTGAAAGCAATGCCCCATGGATTCCCCATGATGGTAACGCCTCTATTTTTGAAGTTTCTGGACAAATTAATAAAAATTCCTCGCCGCCCCAACGCCCAAAAATATGATTTTTCGGAATGAGTTCAAAAATCATAGGATGGAACGGAATGATATACAAAAAGCTTAACGCCTGAATAATAACTGTTAATAAAAATAATCACCGTAATTTCTCTATCAAATATTCTGCAACTGTTGCATGACTTTTTCGAAAAAATTTACCTTTTGAAAGTCAAATATGCGATTATCTTAGTGGAGGTTCCTTCACACGCCTATCATTAATTTTTCATTCCAATGAGTCTGCTACCCTCAAAATTTCTTCCTCTGAGAGATATGCATCAATTAAAAATTCAGTATTCTAGTTGCTCCAAACTACAAATTTTAGATTTTCATGAGAAGTAATAACTAACGTTGCATTAACTCCCTTTACTTCAACTTCCTTTGTTTCAATAACATTACTAATATCAATGGTTTATACGGAATTTTATTTTTTCTTGATTTAAAGATATATTTTGAGATTTTATTCCATGTTTCTTCTTTTCTGTTATTTAGTTCAGGTACATTTTTAAAATCCTCTTGAATACTTTGGTGAATAAGCCTTTCTAATTGATCATCGTATTTATTCATTATAGTTCACCATCCACAAACGACTTCGTATGTAATTTTTTCTTCAGTTGATTTTTCGCACGGTGAATTCGGGTTTTAACTGTTGGGACATTTAACCCCAAAACATTTGCAATCTCTTGATCTTTTAAATCTTCTATATATTTAAAATAAAGTACACTTCTATATTCAGGAGAAAGTTTTTGAATTTCAGATCTAATCATTTCACTAAAAATGGATTTTTCTACTTCTTCTTCAACGGTCGATGCATGTTCACTTACATTCAGTATCAAAGTATCGAAATCTTCTGTTTCAAATTCATTCCCTTTTCTTTGCTTTCGAATAAAATCTATTGCTGTTCTGGTAGTAATTGTCGAAATCCATGCTTTCATTTTTGAACCGTCTTCGAGTTTATCCAAATTTTTAAAGACTTTAATGAATGTTTCCTGTACGATGTCCTGGGTAGAATGATAATCTTTTGTAATGAAAAATGCCGTTTTATAGACATGCGAATAAAACATTTCATATATAAGTTTAAAGGAATGATTAGGTTCTTTTTTCTTCCTTCGGAAAATTTCACGAAACATATTAAGGCTCCTCGTGTTTTTTTGCTTAACTACTAAACCTTAACATATTTTTATCTTCGATTGGATAATTTTTGTAAATTATCAACTGAGTGTACGTACCCCAAGTCTAGTACGACCAACCTGTCTTTTAATAAAAACAATTTTAATGGGTCCTTTTACCCTTATGACGTTAAAAATTTCAATTAAGTTTCAGAATATTTTTTTGGTTTTTTCTCATTTTCATTTAGACAAATTAAATAAAAATCTAATAATATTGAAACTATAAATAGTATATAACTACCAGTATTATATGGTATAATTTTCCTATACAATGTCACAGGAGATAATACCTATGTCCATGAATAAAAATAAACAGGTTAAAATTGAGGCAAAAATTGAAGTTTTAAGAAATGAGCTTATAGAGACAGGTAAACTATATGGTTACTTGCATCCGAAGACCATCAAAATAAGCCAACAGCTTGATAACATAATAAATGAATATCAATTGATGAAATTACACTTAACACGATAACTAACTTCAACATTATGAAATCAAAAGTTCCTTCTATACCTTCTATTGTCCATTTCTAATTTATTAACTGGTATTGGTAAGGTCAGAAATATCATCAGGTAAAGCTGGTGAGCCAATAAAAGTATAGGTGAATGTCCCCTTGACCCTCCTCCTCACTCTATTGATATTGCCTTGGAAACATTCCCCATACTTGAATATGTACTTTGATATAAATACCCGGCATGTTCAAGTAACCCTGACCATCTTCAGAGGGTTGGGTACCTTCACTATTAATTAATCCTTGCGAAGCACGTTGCCCATAATATTCAGGAGTTAAACCTGAAGGTATTCCATTAGTTAATGCCCTACTTTGGTCATGGGTGCTATAGCTAAATGACGAGGTAAATTCACATTGTACTAATGTCAATCACGAATCGATATTTTACATCGGAAGCTAATACTCGTTCGTAAGCTTCGTCAATTTGATTGGCTGAAATTACTTCAATCTTAGGTACAATATTATGTTTCGCACAGAAATCCAACATCTCCTGGGTCTCACGGATGCCACCAATCATGGAACCTGCAAATGAACGACGATGACCGATTAAATTGAACACGTTTAATGACAGCGGTTCTGCAGGAGCACCGACGTTTACTAGACTTCCGTCAAGAGCAAGCAGCCCTAAATAAGCGTTCAGGTCAATCTTTGCACTCACTGTGTTAATAATTAAGTCAAAATATCCTGCAAGTTTCTCGAATGTTTCGGGATCATTTGTAGCATAGTAATTGTCTGCTCCTAATTTTAAACCATCATCTTTTTTCTTCAATGTTTGTGATAGAACTGTTACCTCAGCACCCATTGCATGTGCAATTTGGACAGCCATATGACCAAGACCGCCCATACCAACAACAGCTACCTTCTTACCAGGACCCGCTCCCCAGTGGTTTAATGGAGAATATGTGGTAATACCTGCACAAAGTAATGGTGCTGCGTCATCAAGTGCAATGCTATCAGGTATTCTAAGTACAAAATCTTCCGGAACAACGATATGGGTAGAATAGCCACCTTGAGTTGGTTCCCCGTATTTGTCAACACCAGCGTAAGTATCGACTTTTCCTTTTAGACAATATTGCTCCTCTCCATTACGGCAGTTCTCACATTCACCACAGGAATCAACCATACATCCGACTCCCGCTCGGTCGCCAACCTTATATTTTGTAACACTAGGTCCTACAGCCGTGACAATGCCCGCAATCTCATGCCCGGGTACGAGTGGATAGTGCACTGGCCCCCATTCACCGTGAGCAGTATGGATATCAGAATGGCAAATGCCTGCATATTTAATTTCAATTAGAACATCATGTGAATCAAGATCACGTCTTTTAATCTCAGCAGCTCGAAACGGTTTATCAGGACCGTCCACTGCTCGCGCTTTAGCTGTTATCATTTGTTTAAACCTCCATCAACTTGATTTTTTAAGAGTATTTACTTATCTTTTCTCTTGCAAAACTAGAATAAACCCTATAGTTAACTCGAAGTCAAGGGATAAGTATTTTATGCAGAATTCAACATAAAATCATAAAAAGACTTTACTTTGACAATTAAAATTCAGCATGATAAAATTTTGCCTAAATTTAGAGTTAACTCGAAGTCTATATAAAAAAGGAGAAACAACGATGAACTATTCTATCAGCGAAGCTGCAGAAAAATTAAATCTTACCGTATATACTCTGCGTTACTACGACAAGGAGGGCCTAATGCCTTTTGTAGAACGGACACCTAACGGAACACGACTGTTTAAAGAGTCGGACATAGACGCCTTAAAAGTAATTGAATGTTTAAAAGCGACCGGGATGCCTATTAAGGAGATAAAAAATTTTATTGATTGGTGCTCTGAAGGGGATTCCACGTTGCAGCAAAGATATAACATGTTTCTGGAACGAAAAGCCACAGTGGAAGCACAAATGGAAGAGTTAAAAAAAACAATGGAACTCATCGAGCATAAGTGTCGGTATTATAAGTCCGCTTTGGATGCTGGAACGGAAGCTATCCATAAAAACAATAAAATAAAGATTTCTAATTAAAGAAGGATATGCAAACAAAGAACTTGTTAACTTCTTGAGAATAGCACAGGCTGTCAATAAGTTCACGACAGCCTTAAATTCTCCTCGATAATTGGCTCCATTAAAACAAAAACCTAACAGTGGCCATACTTACTATTCCCACGATAACTGTAACAGACAAACTCTTTGTCCATAGGGCTATGATAAGTGTTGGTACAATAGCGGTAAGAACTCTCCAATCAATGGATAGTAATGAATGATCTTGAATGATAAAGCTATCAACGATAAGTGCAGCAAAAATACAAATAGGAATATAGGAAAGCCATTTGACAACAATTTTCGGAAGCCCTATATTTCTAATAACGATAAATGGAATAACTCTCGGAATAAAGGTTACAATAGCACCACCTAAAATGATTAATAAAATAGATAAATTCAAATTCATTTGTCTTTCACCACCCCAATAGTTGCAACAATGATTGTTGTTAAGAGAATCGCAATATATGAAGGAACAAACATACAGAGAACTAACATCAATACAACTACATAAACAATTAGCGATAGATAAAGTTTCAATTTACCACGATCCATACTTTCTAATTGCAAAACAAGTAATGCTAGAAACATTGCTGTTAAAGAAAAATCCAACCCTAAAACTTCCGGATTTGAAATCCATTTACCAAAGATGGCACCCAATGTACAAGATAAAATCCAGAAAATATAAGCTGTTACATTCAACCCATTCATCCAACTTGCATTAATCATTTCTCTTTTAACAATCTTATTAACGGCAACACCAAACGATTCATCCGTTAAAAGTGATCCAATCCCGATATTTTTCATTAAAGAATACTTCGTAAAGTGTGGAGCTAATGTCATACTTAATAAAAAATGTCGTAAATTCACAATAAAAGTTGTGAATACAATAACTGAAAAAGGACTTCCTGCTACTAACAATGCACAAATGATAAATTGAGATGCACCAGCGTAAACTAAGACCGACATAAGAGCAACTTCTACTATACTTAGATTGGATGCTGCTCCAACGATCCCCATTGCAATTCCAATACTGATGTAGCCAATTAATGTTGGAACGCAAGCTTTTACTCCTTGAGAAAATGTAGGGGGAGTTTCTTCTTTATATTTTTTATTTGCTAATTCGCTCATGGTTGCATCACCCTTTTGTTTACTATATTGTACATAAGTCTGTTATGTTATTTCTATGTATGTTATTATGAATACAAAAAAGAGTCAAGGAGATTTTTTATGGAATTCATTCAAGAGGCAATAGCGAAAAATCTGGCCAAAATAAGAAAAAAGCGAGGATTGAGCCTAGATAACGTGTCGGAACTGACTGGAGTTAGTAAAGCAATGTTAGCCCAAATTGAAAATGGAAAATCAAATCCAACTGTCACCACTCTTTGGAAAATTGCAAATGGATTACAAGTATCTTTTTCAGGGTTTTTAAAGGAAAATGATAAGCCGCAAATTGAAAAAATAAATATGAATGAACTTAATCCAATAATTGATGATGATGAAAACTATCTTGTTTATTCTATCTTCCCATTTCATCCAGAAAAAAAGTTTGAAATTTTCACTGTAGACTTAAAGCCTGGTTTTCGTCATGTATCCGAAAAGCATACAGGTGAGGAATATGTACTAATACAACGAGGAACACTTACGCTTGATATCCAAGGGGAGAAGTTTGAATTAAATCCTGACGAAACTATTAAATTTAATGCAAATACTGAACACATTTATATAAACTCTTCAGACGAACTGGTTCGATTCTACACTATTATCTACTATCCTGATTAATATCCATGTCTATTTTTTATTAAATGCTTAACGACATTCACCTTTTATTCAAATAATAATATAGTTAAAAGATCCAGCCTGCATTTATATTGATTTTACAATCGAATAAGACTAGGTTGAAGAAGTAAAAAATGGAGTTACTTGCCTAGTAAACCAGAAGAATGAAGCATTTGCACAATTTTTTGTAGGACAAAGATAACGGAGATAGAAGAAGGTTAAAGCCCTTATTGGACAAAAAGAAAAGGGGCGAAATTCTATTGGATCCGTCCCCAATTGGTTTTGATTTTTGATTGAAAAATCTGACCGAATAATGATTGAATACATAAGATCTACCCGCTGCTCTTCCAACTACCTTACCGTTTGGAAGCCAACTTTTGGGCATGAGGAAGAGGAATGAGGTTCTCTCTAAAGAGATCTATTGGTTAGCCTCACTCATAGAAAGTCATTTTTTTCCATTTCTCTTAATCTTATACATCGCATTGTCTGCTTTTTTTATTAGTGTGTCTAATTCCACTCCATCATCCGGAAAAATACTAATGCCAATACTTCCTGTCACCTTTATTAAATGTCCATCAATCCCAAATGGCTCATGAAATGATTCTATTAACTGTTCTGCTTTTTCCTGAACCTCAAAATCTTTTTCAATATTATTAAAGATCAATACAAACTCATCTCCACCATATCGACAAACAAAATCATTTTCCTCAACAAAAACTTCCAACTGGGATGCAGCCACTTTAAGTAATCGATCTCCAAATTCATGACCAAGCGTATCATTGATATATTTAAAATTATCCAAGTCCATAAATAAAACAGCAACTTTTTTTGGGATTTTAAAAGTACCCATTAGTTCTGCCCATTTTTTTTGCAAGAATCTTCTATTTGGTAAATTCGTTAGCGGGTCATAATGTGCTTGATTATAAATAACTTTTTCAAGTTCTTTTCTTTCTGTTATATCATGTGCAATTGTTGATAAAAACTCAACAGCACCACTTTCCGATTTATGTGCTACAATCATTTGCGAGACTGGTATACTTGTCCCATCATCTTTGAGAATAGCAGATTCCCCTTTCCAATGCCCATTTTCTATTGCGGTAGGTATTCCTTCCGTTTTAAGTAAATCTGTTACCCATCTTTCCATCACAGCTTCGTTAAAGGCAGCATTTTCATTAATACTAAGCAGTTTACGTGCAGCCGGATTATAATAAAAACTATTCCCAGCAATATCAAAAGTTGCAATAAAGTCAGGGGACGCCTCTATAATCCCAAGAAGTTGCTGCTGCCTTCGCTCTATCTGCTTCCTTTCAGTTATGTCTCTATCCATCCCTCTATATCCAACACAATCTCCCTCAGCATTTAAAATGGGGGACCCACTGGTTTCCAAAATCACTTCATATCCGTCACGATGAAGGTTTATATTTTCTAGGTTTTTAATGGGCAGCTTATTAGAGACATGATACTCAAAGATGGGGGCTATTCGTTTTGCTTCCCCTTCTTCCATCAAATCAAATGGAGTTTTTCCTAAAACCTCAGAAGGTAAATACCCTAATATATCATATATCCTTGGACTTGCATAAGTATATATACCATTCTCATCCACCTCCCAAATCCAATCACTAACATGTTCTACTAACATACGGAATCTCTCTTCATCTGTTCGTAAGTCTGTTCTAGTTTGTATATTTTCTTCCATATTAACTACCATCCTAAAGGTTAAAATATCTTCTATATTATAATGAAAACTGAAAAGTATGCTTTTTTCTGGAATTATCATTAAACATCTGAACAACTTTATTATAAAACTTTTATATAGAACAAGAACAGAAACAAGAGAACAACCCGAGAAAAAACCAACGGGACACAGTTCCCGCCCCTGTGTCCCATTACGGTTCAACCAACGTCTATAGCAAACTATAACTTTAAATTACAATAACGATTTTGTCATAATAAAGTCCGTTTGTTCTTCATCACCCATATAAAAAGAGTGTGCTCCTGTTTGGACAAATCCCATTTTCTTATAAAAGACAATAGCATTTTCATTTTTTTCCCAAACCCCTAACCAGATTTTCTTTTTATTTCGCTCCAACGCAATTTCCATAGCTTTATTTAGCAGATATTTACCAAGCCCAAGTTTTTGAAATTTGTTCTTTATATAAATCCGCTCAATTTCAAGTGATTCATTACCCATTTCTTCAGACTGAGCATCATGGGTATTAACCTTTAAATATCCAGCGATTTCATTGTCAAAATAAACAATATAGAATTGTGAAGAAATATTGGATAATTCTTTTTCTAATTGCTTTGAGTTAAATGCCCTTTCCAAATAAGCATTCATATTTTCAGGTGAATTCTGATGCTTAAATGTCTCATTAAATGTTTCATAACTGATTTCTTGAAGCATGTGTAAATCTTCAAGGGTGCATTGTTTTATATTTATTGTCATTTTAATATTTACTCCTATTTCATCAATAATTTCTCTTGTTTCCTTTTTTCACAAATTCCCAATCTATTTCTATATTTTTTCTAACCTTTTGAAGAAGATAAAAAAGGGTTTCTACTTCTTCTTCAGACAATCCAGATAGTGCTACCGTATTAGAATAATCATTTTCTCTTCTGATGAAAGGATAAACACTTTGCCCTTTTTCTGTTGGAAAAAGTTTTTTGATTTTTTGGTTATGCCTATCATCTCTCTTTTCAATAAAACCCTGTAACTCAAGTTTCTTTATTGCACGAGCTGTTGTTGTTCGGTCTACCTTTATCATCTCAGCTAACTTTTCTTGAATGATTCCTGGATGTTCACATATCCGAACGAGGTATAAATATTGTCCTTTTGTGAGGTCAAATTCTTTAAATTCTATATTACTGATAGAATCTAAAGCCCTTGCTATCATTCCAATTTCTCGAAGAATTTCCTTCATAATTTGCAACCCCACCTGTTCGTTGTATTTGCTAATACTAAAATTAATATTATTGTATTTTTGTTGCATTTACAACAAAAGTACTCCAATATATAATGGAGTGAGCATAACTAAAGAAATCACCACAGAGAGGGCGGTAGAATGATGAAATCAAAAATAATTACTACAAAAGAGGATTTAAAAAAAGCCTTTGATATAAGAATAGAAGTATTTGTTGAAGAACAAGGTGTTCCATTAGAAGATGAACTTGACGAATTTGATACACTTAATGGACAATGCGAACACATATTAGTTTATTTCAATGAACAACCAGTCGGAACAGGCAGAATAAGATTAGTTGATGGATTCGGTAAGTTAGAGAGAATTTGTATCTTAAAGCCTTACCGTAAATTTGGGTTAGGAAAAGTAATTATTAAAGCATTAGAAGAAGTAGCAGAAAAAAATGGAGTATCCAAAACTAAATTGCATGGACAAAAACATGCAGAAGGTTTTTATAAAAAACTCGGATATCAGACTTCATCAAGTGTATTTATGGAAGATGGCATACCTCATATTTTAATGGTAAAAGAATTGTCTACAAAATACGTATGAAAAAATTAGGCTTAACAAAATTTACATTTTATGTTTTAGGAATTTTGATTTTAGCATTTGGCATTACTCTCACCATTCAATCAAAACTTGGAACATCACCATTTGATGCACTGTTAGTTGGACTATCTGAAACAGTAGGTCTTACAGTGGGAAGTTGGGAAGTCATAATCGCTTTTATACTGATATTTTGCAATTCATTTCTAAAAAAACAAAAACCTGAATTCTTGGGATTACTGACATCCTTTATAACTGGTATTAGTATTGATATGTGGCTTTTCCTATTACATAATTTGATTACACCCGAAACATGGTTCAGTAAACTTATTTGTTTTGGAATCGGTATAATCTTAATCGGACTTGGAACTGCAATTTATTTATACACAAACTTTGCACCCATTCCTGTTGACCATTTAACTTTGATCATTCAAGAATTAACTAAAATAAGCATACTGTTTTCAAGAACAGTAATATATCTATTCTTCTTGCTCTCTGCCATTATATTCAATGGACCCATCGGTATTGGTACTGTAATTACTCTTTGTTTAGGTGGGGTTAGTCTCAATTACTTTATGAAAATGATTGAAAGACTGACGAACAACCCTAATCTATCGGGCATATGTACACAATCAAAAAATTGGGAGTAAAAGATATCTGCTATATTTAATGGAACACAGTTCCCGACCCCGTGTCCCCTAATCAATTCGGAACAGGTCTCCTTTAGGGATAAAAGGAAGATGTTTTCCTTTTGGCAGTAAAAAAGCATGCTTTCGTTTAACAATTAAGCGGTCACATTCTCCGTCAGTGATGATTAAAATGGGACCGTTTTTCGGAAAGTCTGTTGCGTTTTCAAGTAAATCAATTCCTGACTGAAGAAGTGTTCCACCCCGGCCTTTTACTTTAACAGTTTCGGCAATTTCCTCTGGAACCATATAGCCTGCATCGTAAGCGGAGGCGTCACAAAACACAACACGAACTGCAGGAACATCGCGTGCAACGCTATAACTCGCAATTGTTCCGAGTGCTTTGGCCAGAAGTTTTTTATCCATAGACCCCGATGTATCCAGCACTACGCCGAATGTTCTGCCGTGCTCATCGCCTCCTACATCAACATAAGAGGGGCGAGGTATGTCAGGGGTGCTAGATTGTCTTCTGGAAAGCCTCGCATATGTTCTTCTTTTTTCGACAGGCTGAAATGGAAATAAACAAAACAAGTTTAGTTTATTTTCAATATCATTAATGCCATATTTACTAATTTCTATTACCATTTCTAAAAATCCTTTTTATTTTGTGATGGCTAGTGAAGCCACGTAATAAAAATTCGCAAAAGGGGCATTGTTCGTGTTGGATTTGTTCTCAAAAAACTAATAAAGATGGATTTCCTCATTCACAAATTATTCAATTGGAACACTGAAAAGTCAACCATGTGATTATTTTAGTGCAGGGAAATTTTAATCGTTTAAAGAGCAGGAGAAGTTACCCCCCTGCTCCCTCACTATTTAGCAATCTAACGTCTTCATCATAATCAGTGTAAATATTCATTTTAACGCCTTTAGTCATCGTTAAGATTCAATTCAATTCCGCAATGATAACCAATCTCATATCGTTTAATACCCCTATCAACTATCAGCTTATCAATCCAATCCATTATCCCTATTCAAAATTGTTTATCTTAAAAATTTTTGCTTATTAATTCATTATTAATTATTTTCACCTTATTATTGACAATTAATATAAGTATAATTATAATAAGTATACATACAATGAAAGAGGGAGATATTGATGAAGTTTTGTTTTGAATTATTAGTAAATACTTCACCCGAAAAGGTTTGGAAATTATACGCAGATGTAAACCGATGGTACCAATGGGATTCCAAACTAAAGAAAATAACTTTGGAAGGGAATTTCTCCATTGGTAGCACTGGAACGATTGAAGTTGAAAGCCAACCTCTCGTACCCTATGAAATTGTAAATGTTCAAGAGAATAAAAGTTTTTGTACAAAAACTACTATTCCTTCCTTTGGTGAAATATATTTTAATCACGAGATAACAAAAGTCTATGAAAAATGTACTATTAAACATACTGTTGAATTAAAAGATGGTAAGGCTAATGAGCATAGCATTAATTTATTGAAAAACTTATTTAGTGATGTACCAAAAGCTGTGCTTTCAATAAAGGAGTTGGTGGAAAATTGAGAGAATTTCCATCAAAATTTAAAGGGGAATCTTCAGAATCAATAGGATTTTTATTCATAAAGGTTTACAACATATGGCATAGGGAAATTAAAAGGAAATTAAGAGAAATAAATCTTACTCATCCCCAATTTGTTGTATTGACTACTTTAGGATATCTATCAAAAAGCCATGAGGATATTAACCAGGCTTCAATTGCTAGAGAGGCCGATATGGATGTTATGACCGTTTCAAGTATAGTAAAAAAGTTGGAACAAAGTGAATTAATAGTTAGAAACACTTCAGAAAGAGATCCCAGGGCAAATATTATTTGTTTGACAAAAAGTGGACAAGACAAATTAGAAATAGCAGTTCCATTAGTTGAAAGAATAGATGATGTCTTCTTTTCTTCTCTCGGTATAGAAGAAGATTTTTTTAGAAAACAATTATATTCACTTTCAAGAATTGATTTTAGCTCCATGGAGGAAAGTCATGAATAAATATTGGATTGGTGTCGCTTCAGATGATCACGTAAAACACGGGGTTTTGGGAGGTTTCTGTCAGCTTTGTCATGGCAAATCCTCCCCCTTAAAAAGGATGAAAAAAGGAGATTGGATTATATATTACAGCCCCAAGAATTCATTAAGTACAAAAATCCCTTGTCAAAAATTTACTGCAATTGGCGAAATATTAGATAGTAATATTTATCAGGTTGAAATGTACCCTGGATTCCAACCTTTTAGAATGAATGTAAAATTTCTTAAATCAATAACACCTGTGCCGCTAAACTTAGTTTCAAGCTTACCGTTGTGGCAAGATTATCGCTCTAGATTAAGGTTTGGACACTTTGAAATTCCGAAAGAATTATTTATGATCATATCTGACTTAATGAATCTCAAAAACTAATGGTCTAATAATTAGTGATAGATTTATTTGAGCGATTTACTTATAACTAATACTCTAAAACTAAAAGAATCAAAAGCCCAAGAATGCCGTACATATTACTTGAAAAGGGACTTATTATTGGGCAACTCCGCTTATTTCATGCAAAAAGGACAGATATTACATCATTTACTAAATGAATTTTTGATATAAAAAAGAACTGCCCATAATGACAGCTCTGAATTTTTACTATTTCTTTTTAACATCCACATTCATTATTAGATTCAGGTAAAGATGTTGTTGGCAAGTTCAAATGGGACACAGTTCCCGTCCCCATGTCCCAAAACTGTGCTTTATTTCTTCCCGTTTCTTTTGCATGGTATAATCCTTTGTCAGCGTGTGAAAGCAATGTCCCCATGGATTCCCCATGATGGTAAGTTGCCACGCCAAGAGAGCAGGTTTTTCGATGAACAACTGGGAAATCGTGTGATTCGACACTCGAGCAAATGTGCTCTGCAAATGGCAGCGCCTCTATTTCTGAAGTTTCTGGACAAATTAATAAAAACTCCTCGCCGCCCCAACGCCCAAAAATATAATTTTTCGGAATGACTTCTTTTACTAGATTAGCAAAAGCAACTAATACCTGGTCTCCCACTGAATGGCCGTGTTGGTCATTCACTTGTTTGAAATGGTCAATATCTAATAAGATAATTGAAAGCGGACTTTTTTCTTGATTCGCTTTTTCAATCATAAAAGAAAGCGATTTTTCTAGCTTATGTCGATTGTAAATCTGTGTTAATTGATCCGTATTTGATAATTTTTCTAAATCAGCATTCGCTGACTCTAGTTCCTTCGTCCTTTGGCTAACAATCCTTTCAAGTTCTTCATTCAGTATACGCTGCGCTTCCTCACGCTCCCATTTAATAGCATTAATTTTATCTGCAAGAGCAAGTGATAAGAAAATTACCTCTAACGCTGCGCCAATTTCCGGAATGAGTTCAAAAATCATGGGATGGAACGGAATGATATACAAAAAGCTTAACGCCTGAATAATAACCGTTAATAAAAGGATCGTCCATGCAACAACATAAAAACGGGCAATTCGAAGCCCCTTAGCCATAAGGCGGTAACCAACATACCAAAGAAGGAAACAAACGACGAGGCCAAGCATAGAAACAGAGTCAGACAATGTCTTAAACTCAATAAAAGGAATGAAGATGATTGGTAAAAAGACAAGTACCATCATGATGTTCAAAACTTTATTTACCCTAGGTAAAACCTTCCTCGTACCGAGAAATTCCTTTGAAAAAAGAATCATGAAAAAATAAAGAATACAGGAAGAAATCGAAATTGAATTAATTAACATCCATTCGTTCAAGCTGTCGCCAAAATATTCAAGGTCGAGACCGTTCATTGTAAATTGAAATAAAATAAATGACATTACATAAAAAACATAATATAGGTAAGCCTTTTCCCGAAGCGAAAAAAATAAAAACAAATTATAAAGCGAAAGCGATATCATAAACCCATAAAAAATGCCAGATGCATATTTGTACTTGGCAACCTCTTCAATAAAGGACGTTGTACTCATTAGCTTTGTATTAACAGGTATAGGCATATCGCCACTTAGTTTGAGAAAAATGTATTTTAAGTCTTGACTGCTTATCTCATAGATAAAAGATCGGTAATCCACAACTTGGTTTTTTACTCCTGAGATACCACCCTTTTCGAGTGTATATGTGTCATCTTTTGCAACTGTATACAAATCAGTATGATTCACTTTATCAATGAATTCAAACCAATGTGGATTCCTAGTATCTTCTATTAACTTTTCAGGATCAAGTCTTAGCCAAATGACATCATCCGAGTAAGCAAAAGATGGATAATCTTCTTTAATTGACTTGAATTCGTCATCATACCGACCTGATAGAAGGTCATCAATTGTAACTTCTTTTGTACTATCAATATAGTATTCATAGTGTTTTCCTAGAGATTCAGCATAGGCAGGATGCAGATGACTGTAGTTCACAAAAAGTAAATTGAAGACGAAAAAAGTTAATAATAAAAATCTATTCATCTAGTACACCCCATCCACTTAATAGCCTAAATACAAAAACTCACCCTTTTTATTTAGAGTATCACATAATTCTCTATTTACCATTATGAATTTTAAACTTTGGATAGCTAATAACATTGACTTATCAGACTTTCCAGCCTTTCAATTAAACGTTTGTTTAGCAGTTACTCAAACTTCTAGATTTTGGCGGTGCAAAAGTTGAGATATTATTTTATTACTCATTGAAAGAAAAATCACGATAGTCCAATATCCCTCCACTAATCGTTGCGGATAAAATTCAAGAAATCTACATAATATATCCATTTCACGTTGTTTTAAAAGAGATAATATTAATATAAATATGTGAAATTGGTGTAAAGCAGAGACCCTGCTTCTTGCTAATGAAACGTTGGTCCATATACATAGATATAGGATTGGGGTGTTTCATGTTGAAGTTTTTTGCAAAACTAAAATTAGGTACAAAAATTAATATATTAGTTATTGCTATTATACTTACATTGTCGGCTATTGTTGGCATAGTTGTTAATTATCAAATTACAAAAGGGATTGAGGAATTTGCGATAGAAAAGGCAAAAGGCGATCTTAATCTATCCTACCGTTATCTGGATAGTGGTTACCCAGGTGAATGGGAGGTAAAAGGAGATAAACTTTATAAAGGAAACACTCTCATAAATGAAAACTACAAAATTGTTGATGAAGTTGGCGCAGACACGGGGGATACAGTAACAATTTTCTTAGATGATACTAGAATAGCCACCAATGTTATTTTAAATAACGAACGTGCTGTTGGAACAAAAGCTTCAAAAGAAGTGGTGGAAACAGTATTAAAAAAAGTTGAAAATTATTATGGAGAGGCTAATGTGGCAGGTAAACTATATCAAACTGCTTATATGCCTTTATTAGATAAAAATGATAATCCCATTGGCATGTTTTATGTAGGTGCTTCGCAAAATATTATTGGAAAAATTGTAAAGGGATTTTTAGTAACATTCATACTCGTTCTTACTATAGTAATAGCCACCTCAACCCTAGCGGTTATTATGTATACATTAAGAATTAAGAAGAGACTACATTCTGTTTCAAATGCTCTTGAATTAGCAGGTAACGGTGATTTTACAGCGGGACTTCTAGATCACTCAGGGGATGAATTAGGAGAATTATCTAGGAGCTATAACCGTATGACTATGAATCTTAATACTATGATGAATGAGGTTATGTCAGCTTCAAAACAAGTTGCTTCTTCTTCTGAGGAATTAACTGCCAGCGCTGATCAAACGAATAAAGCAACAGCAACAATTACGAAGTCTATTCATCAAGTTGCAAGTGGTGTAGAACGTACGTCTGTAAGTCTGCAAGAGAGCGCGAGTTCATTAGATGAAGTGGCAATTCGGGTGCAATCAATTGCAGAGAATGCATCCTTCATTTCAGCAGTCAGTTCTCAAGCAACCCAAAAGGCAAAAGAAGGCGGAGAATTTGTTGATAAAACCGTAAAACAAATTAGCTCTATCACCCTATCCGTAACTGAAAGTGGAGAAAAACTTAAATCTTTAGAAAGACGTTCACAAGAAATCGGTAATATATCTAATGTGATCTCTGAAATAGCGGAACAAACAAATTTATTAGCATTGAATGCAGCGATTGAGGCTGCAAGAGCAGGAGAGCATGGGAAAGGATTTGCAGTTGTTGCAGATGAGGTAAGAAAATTAGCTGAACAATCACGAACATCTTCCTCACAAATTTCTAAATTAATCTTTGATATCCAACAAGATATGGTTCAGTCAAATCAATCAATTGAACAAGTAACATACGATGTTAAGGATGGTTTGGATATAGTTCAACAAACCGAAGAAAGATTTTCAGGGATCCTTCACTTTATGGAGAAGTTGGCTGACTATATTAACGACATGGCAGTCACAACGGAAGAAGTAACTTCAACTATTCAGGAAGTATCCAGTACTGTAACTGAAATCTCTAATGTATCTAATGAGACATCCGTACACTCACAACATGTTGCTACTTCTGCAGAAGAACAATTTACATCGATGGAGGAAATATCAGCGTCTGCAAATGCTCTATCAAATCTTGCGGAAAAACTTCAGAATATTATTAGCAGGTTTAAGATATAATCAAAAAATGGGGGACACTCATGGGCGGTGTTCCCCATTTTTCTCATGTCAAAATATTGATGGGACACAGTTCCCGACCCTGTGTCCCACTAATTTAGACTATCACTTCCAGAGTATAACCTGTTTCTTTATTGATTTTTTCACTTACTGTCTTTTGTTCCAATTCATTGGGAAAGGTTGTTAATTTTAAAACAACTAGCTTTTTATCCATATGAATGGAGGGATTCTTTTTAAAATTCCAATTGTTAGGGATTGATTCAAACGTAATGCGAATGATTTCATTTTGCTTTGGATTTTTTGAAAAAGTAACAGGCATTCCAACCCGGTATGAAAGTTCTTCAAGGTCGATTACATGTCTCATTGCAATTTCTGGTGAAATGAAATGCACCTCTAACATTGATTCACCATTGTAATCCTTCAAGCTGGTTTTGTAAATTTTTATGCCACGTTCACGTGCCCATTTTTTCGCTTCTTCCATCGCAGCGTTATTTTCTAGACGTGGCATTGATGAATCCACTTGAAAAATATCTTTATCCCCCATTTTCACAGGGTCAGTAGCATTGTCATATTTAAATTGTAAGTCAAAACCTGTTTCCTCCTTAAATGTTCGGATTAGTTTCTCTTCACCTTGTGGTTTTTCTGTCGAAACGACTACTTTACGCTCATTTAAATGAATAGATGGTGAACCTATTGAGCTGCCTAAGAGTTTGACAAGAAGTGTATGCAAGAGGTCTTGGCGAACAGATTCAGAAAAACTTATCCTCCAACCAGTTTCTTTTCGAATTTTCTCAGAAATACCAGCTTTCTCTTGTTCACTGACGGCATCAGGGAAGTCAAAATAGATGGTCAATCTTTCACTTTCTTTCCCTAAATCATCAACTCCACAGCGAATAAAGTGCCGATTCGATGTAAGCAGCTGTCTAACTGTTTCCATAGCAGCAGTGGGGTTAAGCTGTTTCCCTTGAATTGGTAAATCTAAATGAAGGAGCTGCTTTTTCATCTCCTTAGTAAAACGATAAAATTTTATACCATTTTGTATTAAATAATGATCACTTGGAAAACTCTGTAATGCTAAAGCTACGGCAAGCTTTTCCTTAATGTCTGTTAACTGAAACTTTTCAAAAATGGCCTCAAGGGACAATATCTCCTCAGGAATGATGTCCCAGTCCAGTTTTTCTAGAAAAGGAACAATAAATTCGAAAACTTCATTGGCTGCTTCCGTCAATTCCTCGATAGAACGATTCCAGTTTCCAATTGTTTCGGCTACTTGCTCTAGACTCAACTTTAATTGCTTTCCTTTAAGAGTTTGACAAGTTAGCAAACGCCCTTTTGGATAGATGCCTGTACAAATAACGAGTTTAAATAGGGTTTCATTTTCAGGCTGATAAAGAATAAGGCCGCCAATCATTTCTCTAAGCTTTATTCCATCATCATCAACCTTATATCTTTTCCCCACTACCCCTTTGCCAGTGCTACGTTTTTCAAAAGAATAGGTTTGGCCATTTTCCGTTAAAATAGGACGAAATCGTTGATCAATTTGACTAGCGATCTGACTCCTTGCATCATCATCACCATGTACGAGCAATGTATAGGTAGGTTTTAACGATTGGATGAAACGGTTGATTTCATTTGCATCAGCATGTCCAGAAAGACCATATTTTCTAACAAGACATTTGACTTCATATGTTGTTCCGTTTAGTTCTAACTGATTTTCAATATTTTCAGCAAGGTTTAATAATTTTCTGCCTGGGCTTTCTTCATCTTGATAACCTGTTATGAAAATTGCATTTTTTTCATTAGAAATTAGCCGTTCTGCATACCATGAACTAGCCCCCCCAGTCAACATACCAGAGGAAGCAACAATGCAGCCAGGTTTACCTTGAAGCACTTCATTTCGTTCTTTCGGACTGACTGCCCTAACACGCCCTTCTGTAATAAAAACATCTCCATTTTTGCGAATACGATGGGCAACAGGCCCTTTTAAATATTGAGGGTAGCTGTTATAAATTTTACTTATAGGGGTAACTAAACCGTCTACATAAATTGGGAACTCCGGAATAAGTCCTCTTTCCATATAATCTTGTAATACTAAAAGAACCTCTTGAGCACGCCCAAGTGCAAAAGCAGGAATAAGTACGAATCCACCACTAGAAATGACTTCGGAAACATGTTCTGCGAGAAGGCGTTCTTCTGTATTTCTATCAGTATGGGCGCGATTTCCGTACGTTGATTCAATAACAATTACATCAGGATTAACTTGATGAGGAACTTCCGCCCCTGGAATCGTTCTGCCGGCGCGAAAGCTTAGATCCCCCGTAATGAGAAGTTGTTGTTGATCTCCTTCTATTAAGAACATGACAGCTCCTAAAATATGACCTGCACGGAAGCTTGTAATTTTTAAATCACCGATACGTAAAACGCCACTTGCTGGAATATGAAGTAAAGAGTTAAAGAGGTTGTTAACCTGTTCTTCTGTATAAGGCATCAGAGTATTCATTTGATAGGAACGTTGTTCTAAAATTTTATAAGAATCCTTCATCATTATTTTTATTAAATCTATGGTAGGAGGAGTTGCATAGAAAGGGATATCGGGAAATAGAGAATGAACAATTGGAAGCGCCCCAATATGATCAGCATGTGCATGCGTAATTAGCACGGCATCAAGTTTACCTAGGCTTTCTAGCATACCAAGAGCTGGAAGTGAGTCATCACCATGCATTCTCATGCCCGCATCAACTAAAAGATTTGTTTCCCCCATATTAATATGGATACAAGATGCACCTACTTCATTTCCGCCACCTAAAATACTAATTCTCAAATCTATCTTCCTTTCTTTTCAAACATATTTTCTTTTGGGACACAGCTCCCGGTCCTGCGTCCAACTTCGAGCAAGCTCCCCAGATAAAAACGGAACGAAATCTTATTTTCGCCAAATATCTGAACCCCCTCCTTGGACCTATCTCTCTTTTTTCTTATCTTAACTAAAAAGTACATAAATTTGGGATTTCTTTTTGAGTTTATTCGATACATTGAAAATCAGTCAATTTAATATTTATTCTCCTTTTGGATACTTCCCTATTTTCCCCACCTTTGAAAAAGGAAATTGGACTAATGTGCCAGCTTTCTCCGGACGTTTACTTATCATGATTTGAATATCAGGTTTTCCTTTTTCTAAATTCTCGCTTCGAAAAATGGCATACAATTTTTCTCCTGCATCCATCATTGAAGCAGGCGTTAAGTTATCTGCTTTTGGTACATAACCAAGCACATAACCATCCTCTGCAGTTACGATAATTGCATTTGAATCATAGGGATTATCCGGCTCCCTTATTAAATATAAAATATCCCCGTTCTCTATTCTCCCTTCCATAACCATTAGATCTCGATAATATGTGCCGGCAATCTTTGTGGTACATAGGCTCGCATCCCATAATGATGGGGCAACCTTCATCTCGGTAACATCAATATAGCGTTGCTCCTTTTTCTGTCCGCCGTCATTCTTTCCCATTAGACGCTGAAAGCGCTTTTTAATATTATTAACTGGCTCGACTTCACAAGCTTGTTCTAGTGCTGGAAATACCAATGCACTCCAATTACTCTTAAACACTCGCAACGCATGAATTGCTTCAATTCGGACATCTGGAAAGCGGCTTGTCAGACAGCGTATAAACAATGCTTCCTCATTTTGACGTTCTTTACGAAGCGCTTTAAGCAGAAAAACAAGCCAAATATCTGGTTTGTATTCAGAACTAATGCTATCCTTTGAGATTTCCAAAGGGTCGTCACAGAAAACTTCCTTAGGGAGTACCTTACTGAGATAATTGAAAATGTCATGCAAATAATGTTCTGAATGATCTACTAATACAAATTTTAAAACATTCATGTCAAAAAAATCCCTTTGTAATAGAGGAAGTAGCGTTTCAAAACTGGGCACTAGGCCGATTTCTTCCATAGTAAGTATAATTAAGCTTGTCTGATGACAGGGCATATCCAGCTCCTGTATAAGACATTGCCTCCACTTTGCTTGTTTGAGCAGTTCAGAGCACTTGTTTCTTATTACGTGTTCTTTGTTACTAGTCCATCCATTCTCTTTTTTAATATCCTCTCCACTATGATACCAGTAAGGTGCCATACTCTTTTTAATTGCAATAATGGCAGCCAAGTCAATAAAGTACTTTGCGTAATTATTAGCAGCACCTATATATTTTTCAACAAGAGCTAAACTTTGGCTGAATACTTTGATATCATTGGTTTCTGCAGCATAAGCAACAAGGTATGACAACTTCGAAAAAACGTCCTCTGTTATTTCAAGCCTTTGGTAAAACCTTCTCATGTCTACCTTTTCTAAGCACATAATGGCGGACATATTAGGGAGTGCTTCATTGATCACACCATATTCCAAAATCCATTTTTGTTGCAGTAGAAAAATTGGTTCAAAATTTATAAGTGCTGCCAATTTCCCATACCCGCATGTATTTTGAGCTAAATCATATAGAAATTCATTGTAGTCATGAAAATTTTTGGAAGCTTCCACCGCATAAATTGTTAGTTCACTATGATAACCGAGCATCTTGATGATTTTTCTTACCAAATCATTTTCAAAAAAACCAAGCACCAGCATACCTAGCTTAACCTCATCTTCAAACTCGCTCTCCGTCGCTAAACGAATGGCAAAGGAATAAAGCCTGTCTTTATCGATAAGCTTTTCAGATATAAGTAACTTAATTCGGTTGGTTAAATTCGCAAGATAAAGAAATACCGGCTTCTCTTCAAGTATAGTGCGTAATTCACTATCAGTATCTGCTTGTTCAACACATTCTGCTACTTTCTCCATTAACCCCATTGCTAATAGCTCTTTCTCTCCAACTGACAGCCCCTCCTCCCAAAGAAAATAACGCGCTTCTACTGAGCCTGCAACCGTTGCATCTTGAAAGCGATATGGGAGACCCGGATGTTGTTCAGCCATACGATTAATAAACTGATAAATGCTTTCGTTTATATTTATTGACATATCATTCACCTTTTGACCTATTTTCAAAATTCATTCAAAAAGCCTTGGAGTAAAAAAAAGACCCCCTGAATAATCTTTTTTCCTCAAGGTGTCTTCACATAATGATGCAAACTCTATGCTCCTGCAATTACTTCTGCATTGCTATTAATCTCATCAATGATTCCAATAATTGTCTTGCATCACCCATGTTATCTTGGAACAATCCGACTATGCTTCCGACAGTCTTAAATGGTTCTTGCTGCAACAACGGGACACAGTTCCAGTCACCGTGACACGGCTCAAGATCAATTGCTTATCTCATGTGCCAGTTAAATATTCTTTAACCAAGGATTTCATCTCTTACAATCATTTCAAGAACAGATTCAATATCTTTGTATGAATCCATTGGAAATCTGGGCGTAGGAATATCGCGGTTATATTCAAACTGTAGATGATGATCGGAATGATTGGGTATGTCAATTACAGTATCGTAATGAAATACATATTCTGCACATTGACTTGAATTAACTTTTATGAAACGAATGACTGAATCGTTAATCAAACAGACTCCTCTCTATCATATGTAATCGATTGTGCTAAAGTTAATACAGAATTATATTTAAATATTAAAGGATATATATGATGCTTTAGAGCATCACCCGCATGAATAATTCCATATCCCCCCAACGAAATATGCCATTTGGAATTTGACACTCTAGTTTTCTTTAAATGACCTAAACCTTTCCAGACATTCTCAAAATGGATAGCAAAACATAAAAAAACCTGACGAATGTATTTAGTATACTCATCAGGTGTACCTTCATAAACCAATCTTGTTTTTTCGAATTTCACAGTTTTCTCTCCTTTTTCAACTGCTCCATTTCTTCCCACATTTTTAATTGGACAATTGAATAATTTTTTACTTTTCTTTCTGTAATTGCCTTTTTGTATTGTTCAAGATTCATTCTGGCCGTTTCTTCTGCTTCTTTAATATTATCTAAAATTTCTTTATTCGAAATAAAATCTTCATTTAGAGCTTCAAATTCCGCTTGACGTGTTGGCACCCATTCCTCTTTTATCCTTTCCATCATCATCACCAACTTTCATTTTTTCTTTAGTTTAATTTTATTTGTTTATGTAATTATTTTCAAGTCAGTGGGACACAGTTCACGACCCACTAGCTTTGCATAGCTTGAAAAATATGTAAATTTTCAAATTTATTTTGTAGACAAACAAAAAGAAAGCTCCTATTGTAGAAATGTTAGATGTTTGTTCCCACAACAAAACAAACTTTCTACAAAAGGAGCTCCCTATGAGCAATTCAATATTAAATCAAAATACTGTATTACGTCAATGTTTGTCATTATTACCCACTAAAGATTTAGCTTGTCCAATCTTAAACTACGGTACGAAAAAGCTATCTATAGAAGCACTTGTAAAGATTTTTGTGATAGCTCAACTGGATCATTGGAAATCTTATCCTGAGTTCGATATCAAGATGCGGGCCTATAAAGATTTGATGGAGT
>NZ_JARSMD010000040.1:0-28424 GCF_035811335.1 Schinkia azotoformans | reverse complement strand
GTTTCTTGGGTCCATTATAAAATGAGTTTACGGAAGGTTTAAATCCATTAGCGGTTGGGCTATTAATTGTTGTAATTGGGATGTCTTTAGGTGGAACAACGGGCTATGCGATTAACCCGGCTCGTGACCTTGGACCACGTATTGCCCATTTCTTGCTACCGATTCCTGGAAAGGGCAGCTCCAACTGGGGTTATTCATGGATACCGGTTGTTGGACCGTTTTTAGGAGGTTCTTTAGGAGCAGTATTTTATAGAGCTGTTTTTCTAGGGGAAATGACAGGAACATTGTGGGGAGTCGTTATTATAAATCTGATAGCTCTTATCCTTGCTTATTCTTTTAGCAAAAAAATATCACATGCAGTAGATGATGTCGAAAAGGCTGCTTAGGAAAATGACCGCATTTTATCAACTAAAGTCTGGCAGTTCATATATAGTTTTAGATTACATGTATATGGGGAGAGATTAGAATGGAAAAATATATTTTATCTTTAGATCAAGGAACAACAAGTTCACGCGCCATTCTTTTTAATAAAAAAGGTGAAATCGTTCATGTTGCACAAAAAGAATTTACACAATATTTTCCGAAAGCCGGATGGGTCGAACATAATGCCAATGAAATATGGGGTTCTGTTTTATCAGTAATTGCTGAGGTATTGTCTGATTCTGGTACAAAGGCCGAGCAAATTGCTGGAATTGGTATCACAAACCAGCGGGAAACAACGATCGTTTGGGACAAGGAAACAGGATTGCCTATTTACAATGCCATCGTATGGCAATCTCGTCAAACAAGCGAAATATGTGATGAGCTTAGAGAAAAAGGATACAATGAACTATTTCGAGAAAAGACGGGATTGCTACTTGATCCGTATTTTTCAGGGACCAAAGTAAAATGGATTTTGGAAAATGTCGAAGGTGCCCGTGAGAAGGCTGAACAAGGGAAATTATTATTCGGTACCGTGGATACATGGTTAATCTGGAAGCTTTCTGGTGGAAGAGCCCATGTGACCGATTATTCTAATGCATCAAGGACGTTACTGTATAATATTCATGAGCTAAAATGGGATGATGAGCTTTTAGGAATTTTAGGCGTACCAAAATCAATGCTGCCAGAAGTTCGTCCTTCCTCCGAAATTTATGCTAATACGATTGATTACCACTTCTTTGGTAAAGAGGTTCCGATTGCGGGAGTGGCTGGAGACCAGCAGGCAGCGTTGTTTGGTCAGGCATGTTTTGGTGAAGGAATGGCTAAAAACACATATGGCACAGGTTGCTTTATGTTGATGAATACAGGGGAAAAGGCTGTGCGTTCCGAAAATGGATTGTTAACTACCATAGCATGGGGAATCAATGGAAAGGTTAACTATGCGCTAGAAGGTAGTATCTTTGTTGCTGGATCAGCGATTCAATGGCTAAGGGACGGTCTTCGGATGTTAAAAGATGCAAAAGATAGTGAAGAATATGCAGCAAGGGTCCCTTCTACAGATGGCGTCTATGTCGTACCAGCTTTCGTAGGTCTTGGAACTCCATATTGGGATAGTGATGTCCGTGGTGCCGTTTTTGGCCTAACACGGGGTACTTCAAAAGAACATTTTATTCGCGCTACACTGGAGTCTTTAGCTTACCAAACGAAGGATGTTTTATCGGCAATGGAGGCGGACTCCGGTATTAAACTGAAAACATTGCGGGTTGACGGTGGTGCAGTTAAGAACAATTTCTTAATGGAATTCCAAAGTGATATTCTTAATGTTCCGGTAGAGAGACCAACGATAAATGAAACAACGGCACTTGGGGCTGCTTATTTAGCAGGTCTTGCTGTTGGATTTTGGGAAAGTCCTGATGAGATTTCAACACAATGGGTAATAGATAAAAAGTTTGTTCCAAAAATGGATGAAGATCGCCGGACAGATTTATATAATGGCTGGAAAAAAGCGATCCAAGCTACAATGGCATTTAAGTAAATTTTTTCTATAGCATAGGTCAAGCAGGTTATGGTAAAATAATATTAAGTTAATAAAACTGGTTGGAGAATTGGAGAGACCACAAAGCATTATCTTTTGGGGATAGTGTCTTTGTGGTCTCTTTTTATATTAAAAGGAGGATATTGTTATGAAATTTTCAGCTCTAAATAGAAAAGAAATGATCGGACAATTAAAAAGTGAAACATATGATGTCTTAGTTATTGGCGGTGGGATTACCGGTGCGGGAATCGCCTTAGACGCCCAAACTCGTGGAATAAAAACAGCTCTTGTTGAAATGCAGGATTTTGCAGCAGGTACATCAAGTCGTTCAACGAAATTAGTTCATGGCGGACTTCGTTATTTAAAACAATTTGAAGTAAAAATGGTAGCTGAGGTTGGGAAGGAACGCGCTATTGTTTATGAAAACGGACCACATGTAACAACACCTGAGTGGATGTTGCTTCCGATGCATAAAGGTGGTACGTTCGGGAAATTCAGTACATCAATAGGGCTCCGAGTTTATGATTATTTAGCTGGTGTAAAGAAAAGCGAGCGCCGTTCCATGCTTTCTGCTGATCAAACACTCGAGAAAGCACCGCTTGTAAAGAAAGAAGGTCTTAAAGGCGGCGGCTATTATGTTGAATATCGTACCGACGATGCCAGACTTACAATTGAAGTCATGAAGGCAGCTCACGAAAAAGGTGCCGTTGCTTGTAACTATACAAAAGTGATCAAGCTAAGCTATGAAAACGGAAAAGTGGTTGGTGCTTTAGTCGAAGACCAGCTAACAGGTGAACAATATGAAATTCGTGCGAAATTGGTCGTTAATGCATCCGGCCCATGGGTTGATGAAATTCGTGATCTTGATAAATCAAAGAACGGGAAAGTGCTTCAATTAACAAAGGGTGTCCATCTTGTTATTGATCAATCTAAGTTCCCATTAAAGCAAGCTGTCTACTTTGACACACCAGATGGACGAATGGTGTTTGCGATTCCACGTGAAGGCAAAGCCTATGTGGGAACAACGGATACATTTTACGATCAAGATAAAGCCAATCCCAATGTGACTTTAAGTGACCGAAGCTACATCATAAATGCGATTCACTACATGTTCCCGGATGTAAAGATTACCGAAAAAGATATTGAATCAAGCTGGGCCGGTGTTCGTCCGCTTATTTATGAAGAAGGGAAAAATGCTTCTGAAATTTCCCGTAAGGATGAAATTTGGGAATCCCAATCAGGACTTATAACCATTGCAGGAGGAAAATTAACAGGCTACCGGAAAATGGCGGAAACCATTGTTGACCTATTAGCTAAAAAATTCCAAGCAAGTGAAGGTCGAAATCTCAAAGCATGTAACACAAAACATATGCCAATTTCTGGTGGCGATTTGGGCGGATCAAGTAAACTTGAAGCTTTTGTTAATTCACAAGTGAAGGCCGGTGTAGCTATCGGCTTAACAAAAGAAGAAGCAAAAGACCTTGCGAGACGATATGGTTCTAACGTTTCCGAAGTCTTTGAGCTTTTGAAAAGTAAGAAGATGGATGCATTAAAATATGGTTTACCGCTTCCACTATTCGCTAAACTTGTCTATGCGATTCAAAACGAAATGACTGTCACACCAATCGACTTTTTCAACCGCCGAACTGGAGCCATTCTGTTTGATATTAAAACGGTAAAACAGTGGAGCCACAAGGTTATTCAATATATGAAAGACGAATTTAGCTGGGATGAAAAGGAATTACAAAAGTACACATGGGCTTTAGAAAATGCATTAATAGAGGCAACTGTTCCAGTTGAAGAAAGAAAAGAACTACCAACAGCTTCTAATGAAAATTAATAAAAAAACAAGGATGACGGGCACGATAACTACTTTATCGTGCCTATATTAAACGAATCTCTTCCTTGTCCTACGAACGGCCCACTTCCGAAGCTCTTCAACACCAATAAGCACAATTGGACATACCAACAATACTAAAAGATGCTCAACTTTTGGTGCGATTGTGCCGAATAATAATTGAAACAACGGAGTATAAGCAATCAATAAGAAAAGCCCGATTTCGATGACAATCCCCCAAATCATTAAGTGGTTTTTCTTTTTCATAGATTTATAGAATGGTTGCCGCGCTGAACGACATACTAGAATATTGCCGATTTGACAGGCGACAACGGCTCCAAATGATAAAGTGATCGCATATTTATAAACATACATGATGTGTTCACTGGCTGTTCCGTCTGCAAGCGCTGCTGTGAATGAGCGAAGTTCACTTACTGTAAAGCCAAAGTGGTTCCAGGTTAACAAATACATTACAAATAACATGCCAGCTTCAATGACACCAAGGAAACCATAGGCACGGAGCAATACATTTTTATCTAAAATATTTTTATGTGGATCTCTTGGCGGATGATCAAGTACGTCATCATCCGGAATTTCTTGTCCAAGGGAGATGGCTGGTATCAAATCAGTTCCAATATCAATGGCCAAGACAAGTAAAACCGTTAAGGCCAGCGGGATATTAAAAATTCCCATCGCTAAAAAAGGAAGCACTTCCGGTATGTTAGAAGCTAGTATATACGTAATAAATTTTTGGATATTGCTATAGATAGCTCGACCTTCTTTTACTGCTTCGACGATTGTGGCAAAATTATCATCTAAAAGGACAACATCCGATGACTCAATGGCGGCGTCTGATCCATTTTTCCCCATTGATATGCCGATATCAGCTTTTCGAAGCGCAAGAACATCATTAATTCCATCCCCAGTTGCTGCTACAATATGACCTAAACTTTGATAAGCATCGACAATCTTTAATTTATCCTTGGGGGTCGTACGGGCAAAAATAACGGGAATATCCGTATCAATTTTTTTCCCTAGCTCTTCTTTGCTCATCTTCTCAAGCTCCGCCCCAGTTATTGCAATATATTGATCTCTAATAATACCAATTTGTTTTGCAATAGCTGCGGCTGTTAGACTATAATCCCCAGTTACAACTGTTACTTTGATACCAGCCCGATAACAATCGGCGATTGCAGCGGCTACACGTTCCTTTGGTGGGTCATACATGATAACCAATCCAAGAAGAACCAAATCACCGAAAATGGCTTCAACATCACCAATATGATCCGAATAAGCAATGGCTATTATCCGGTATCCTTCTCCAGCCATTTTATCTTTGTATGCATTTATTTGTAACTTTTCCTCTTGAGTTAACGTAACAGCTTGACCCTCCTTAAAAATATAACGACAATGATCAATGACTTTAGCGGGATCTCCTTTAGTAAATTGCAGCAAATGATTTATTTCAAAAGAAGAATTTTGTTTATTACGTGCCAAAACAGACATTGTTTTTGTAGCGGAACTAAAAGGAATAACAATCGTTCGTTCAAATTGTTTTTCCAAATCATCAACGCAAATGCCGAATTTCTGTGCTGCAATTAAAATAGCAGCCTCAGTTGGGTCACCGATAACCTTCCATTTATTAGGTTCAGTTTCATCACTATGGAGAACAGTATCGGCACAAATCGTTGAAGCTGTAAAAAGCCGCTCCAGTGTTTGTTTATTCTGATCAGTAACGGATATCAGTTCTCCTTGTTTTCCATATCCTTCACCACTAATGTCAACAACACCATTGGCCGTCCAAATTTTTTTGGCAAAAATAATATTTTGTGTCAATGTTCCGGTTTTATCAGTACAGATGACAGAGGTACTGCTTAGTGTTTCTACTGCGGATTGTTTTTTGACGAGGGCATTTTTCTTAGCTAAGCGCTGCATTCCCATTGCCAATGAAAGACTTACTGTAGGCATGAGACCTTCAGGAATATTGGCAACAATAATACCGATGGCAAAAATTAGTGCCGCATTAATATGGATACCAGTAACGAATGTTGAAATTACAAAGGCCAATAATCCAAGAATAAGAGCAATGATGATAAGTGTTTTAGTGATTTTTTGAATTTGATATTCCAATGTACTTTTTCTTCTTTTGATTTGGGTGGTGGATTGTGTGATATTTCCAATTTGCGTATTTTTTCCGGTTGCATAGACGATTGCTGTTGCCTCGCCCCCCGTAATAGTTGTTCCAGCAAATAATAGATTACGACTATTTACGATTGATTTGCCTTCGAGCGGATCGCCCTCCCCGTCGCGGTCAACAGGTATTGACTCCCCGGTTAACATCGAATTATCAACGAACAGCCCGGCAGCGGAGACAATTCGGACATCAGCTGGGACCTTATCGCCTGCCATTAAAGAAATAACATCTCCGGGTACCAATTCGTCAGCTGGTAGCACGGACAGCTCTCCATCCCGGTAAACCTTCACATTGTTTGGGATCATCTTTTCTAAAGCTTGCAGAGCCTGATCTGCTTTTCTTTCTTGTATAAATGAAAAAATGGTATTAATAATGATGATTGTCCACATTACATAACTTAACAACGGGGTGCCAGCAATAATTGCCAAAATGCTAGCAATCCATAGCATAATCGCTAAAAGATTGAACAGTTGTTTTGTAAAACGACGAACAGGGTGAAAGGCTTTTTTTGTTTTAATAGTATTTTTTCCGTAGATAGTAGCCCTTTCTTGCACATCGACGTTAGATAGACCGCATTCCTTTGTGTTCAAGTATTCAAAAGCCGAAGACGGTTTAATGCTTGATATAAATTGTTTGTCAATTTGTCTTACGGAATCGTTACCTGCCATTGTTACCATCCCCTCTGGAAGGTGAAGCCATTTTTTTCCTTTGATAATATTTTAGCATTTTATTTTTATGAAATTTAAGAATAATTGTTGAACAAATTTTGTTTAAAACTAATTTCTTAGGTGAACCATATTTATATCAAAGGTGTATGAGGTAGATTTGTATGGATCGTTTTTTGAAAAATATTGGACAGGATGCTAAATCCTTTGCAAGAATCTTTGATTTGATCAAAGATTTAGTATTTATTATGGAAGTTAGTGATCAATCTTTTCGTTATTTATATATGAATAAATCGGCATACGAAGTTATGGATTTAAAGCAAGACATTATTGGTAAAGAAATGCAATACGTTCTACCAAAAGAAATGTCCACATTTTTAATTAGTAAGTACAAAGAGGTTGTAACAACTGGAAAATCATTGGAGTTTGAATCAAACCTATTTCCCTCAAATCGTGAATTTATCGGCGAGACTTCATTAAATCCTATTTTAAATAAAGAAGGAGACTGTCAATACATCTTAGCTATTGTAAGAGATGTAACGGAGCGGGAAAGACATCGGATTGAGTTGGCCAACATGGCTTTTTATGATTATTTAACAGGGTTGCCGAATCGACGTACATTTGAGGATAGATTAACTAAGGCTATCAATCAGGCGGCTCGTACAAACAAGAAGATTGCGGTCATGATGCTGGATGGTTATAACATAAAGAAGATCAATGATAAATATGGACATGATGCAGGAGATATGGCTATTAAAGAAATGGCTTTTCGGATAAAAGGCTGTGTTAGACAAAACGATACGGTGGCAAGGTTTGGCGGCGATGAAATGGGAATTATTATAGCTAATATAGATTCCAATGAGATGGCAGAGGTTATTGCAAATCGTGTATTAGAATCTTTTGAAGCACCTTTTTATATTAATGAGCATGAATTGCAGCTTGGTGTTGGAATAGGAGTATCCTTTTATCCTGATCATGCAATTGACAAAAGCCTTTTGGTTAAATATGCAGATAAGGCCTTGTACGATGCGAAAAAGAAGGGGAAACTTGAATATAGAATTTTTACAAATAAGGAATAATAAAATTAATTTGTCAACATATTTTTCTGAGAAATTTCGACATGTTTTTTACAATAAAACTATTGATTGAACGATAACTCGATGATATAATGTGAAACATCGAGCAAAAAACTTTATTCATCTGAATAAAGTTAAAGTCTCTGGCGGATGCCTCAGATTTTTTTGAAAATTGTTATCAACGCAGTGTTTCGTTTCTTAGATAAACGAGGCATTGCGTTTTTTAATACTTCCTCTTGGAAGAGGTGAAATGAAAAGATGGATATTGCAAAATTAAAAGATGAAATCATTGCCTATAGTAAAGAAATTGGAATAGAAAAAGTCGGTTTTACAAGTGCAGATCCATTTGTTGAGTTGAAACAACGCTTATATACCCAACAAAAATTAAATTACCAGTCAGGTTTTGAAGAAAGTGATATCGAAAAAAGAACAAATCCTAAACTCCTTTTGTCAGGTGCCGAGTCTATCATTTCGATAGCACTTGCCTATCCTTCCAAATTGAAAGATGCTCCGCGAAGTATACGAGAAGAGCGGCGTGGACTTTTTTGCCGTGCTTCATGGGGTACGGATTATCATCATATATTACGAGATCGTTTAAATAAATTAGAAGAGTTTATTTTAGAAAAAATCCCTGATGCCCAAATTAAATCGATGGTGGATACAGGTGAGTTATCCGATCGGGCCGTTGCTGAAAGAGCAGGAATAGGTTGGAGTGGAAAGAATTGTGCGGTCATAACACCGGAATTTGGTTCCTATGTCTACTTAGGTGAAATGATTACAACCATTCCCTTTCCATCAGATCAGCCAATTGAAGATATGTGCGGTACATGTACGAAGTGTTTGGAAGCCTGTCCAACAGGTGCGTTAGTGCAGGGGGGACAAATAAATGCAACGAAATGCATTGGGTTTTTAACACAAACAAAAGGGTTTATAGAGGATGAATATCGGGTCAAGATCGGGAACCGTGTATATGGCTGCGATACATGTCAAATGGTTTGTCCTCATAATAAGGGGAAAAATTTCGACTTCCATGTTGAGATGGATCCGGATCCAGAGGTTGTGAAGCCTAAGTTAAAATCACTTCTTTTTATCAGCAATAAAGAGTTTAAAGAAAAGTTCGGTCCGCTTGCTGGATCGTGGAGAGGGAAGAAGCCAATCCAAAGAAATGCAATTATTGGCTTAGCCCATTATAAGGATGAAACAGCTATCAATGATCTTGCGAAGGTCTTGTCTGAAGATACACGTCCAGTTTTAAGAGGTACAGCTGCTTGGGCGATTGGAAAAATTGGAGCTCCTGAAGGCAAGTCTATATTGGAACGTGCTAAGGAAAAGGAGAAGGATGAACAGGTTTTACATGAGATTGATAAGGGTCTAAAATTATTGGAAACTTCAATTGAAAGGTCATGATGAGGATGGCAAGAGAAATCTTTTATACAGAAATGGACAGCCCTGTTGGTCCGTTAACGATTATCGGGACAAAAGAAAACGGTTTATGCAAT
Organism: Schinkia azotoformans; assembly: GCF_035811335.1. NCBI lineage: Bacteria > Bacillati > Bacillota > Bacilli > Caryophanales > Bacillaceae > Schinkia > Schinkia azotoformans. The sequence goes on along the minus strand of NZ_JARSMD010000040.1, from coordinate 19,196 downwards.
ATTGAATTCGGTTTAATCGGGGACGCCCGGGACAAGCTTATGGCTTGGCTTAAAAAGCACGTGCCGGATGGCGAGTTAAAATACAGTAATGAAGAACTTCTCCCAGTAGTACAAGCGTTGGACGACTATTTTAAAGGAAATCACCAAAAGAATTTTGACTTACCAATCAAGCTGCACGGAACTCCATTCCAAAAGAAAGTCTGGAACGAGCTTTTAAATATAGAATATGGTTCAACGAAATCCTATAAAGACATTGCTGAAGCCATCGCTGCACCGAAAGCAGTTCGGGCGATTGGCACCGCGATTGGGCAGAATCCGGTACCTATCATTATCCCGTGTCACCGTGTTATTAATACCAACGGAAAACTAGGGGGATTTACCGGCGGTCTTGATAAAAAAATAAAACTGTTAGAATTAGAAAAGATGAAGTGCCTATAGCCCATATAGGCACTTTATTCTTTTTTAATACATATACATATAACCATGAATGTCCTCCTGAAGAAAGGATGAGAAAATATGGCATCATGGTTAGAGGAACTAGAACAGCTTGTAAATCACCGGCTTAATATGTTAATTGGGAACAAAGTGGGCTATAGAAACGCACTTCAACTTAATGAAGACGATCAACTTTTAATAGAAAAAACAATAAATCAATTTAGAAAACGTAAATCTCAAATCGTTAAAGCGACTACTAATGCCCAAATTATTAGTGAAAAAAATATCGATGATGTACGCTATATAGATTATGTACTTCATCATCAGTATTTGGTTAAGCAACCGAAAGATAAATTTTATATAGAAGAAAATATTGAACAGAGACAAGCAATCATTAAAAATAACCAAATTATGATGGATTCCACAATAAAGAAAGAACCGACCGCTATTGAGGAAACAGAGGGACCGATCAGGCTTGAAGAATATAAACATTCCGAGGACATCCCAAGGCAAAGCTATTATTATGACCGAAGAGCAGCTGTGCAATATGCTGAAAGATGGTGGAATAGCTACAATCCGAAATATAAACAATTTAAAGACGATTGTACAAACTTTATTTCGCAATGCGTACACGAGGGCGGGATTCCGATGGTGGGATTTGGAAATCGAAATAAAGGATGGTGGTTTAGCGGTCAATCTTGGAGCTATAGCTGGACTGTTGCTAATTCCTTTCGTTGGCATTTAAGTGGTGCGAAACAAGGAATTATAGCACAAGAGGTTCCTTCTCCCAGCCACTTAAATATTGGTGATTTAATTTGTTATGATTTTGAAGGTGACGGGAGATGGAATCATAATACTATTGTTGTAGCCAAGGATGTAAATAATGAGCCGCTAGTAAATGCCCACACCTATAATAGTCGGATGCGCTACTGGGCATATGAAGATTCCAGTGCGTATACCCCCAATATTAAATACAAGTTTTTTCATATTCTAGATAGAAAATAGATGTATGCTATAATATAAAGGTTGAATTCAATTTTTAAAGAATTAGAGGGTGAAAGTATGGGGATACATGTCGTACTATATCAACCAGAAATTCCAGCTAATACGGGGAATATAGCGAGAACTTGTGCAGCTACAAATACACCATTGCACTTAATCCATCCACTTGGATTTTCCACTGAAGATAAATATTTAAAAAGAGCCGGTCTGGACTATTGGGAGTTTGTAAAAATTCATAATTATGATTCATTGGATGTTTTTTTTGAACAAAACAAAGGCGGAAAATATTATTTCATAACGAAATTTGGAAAGAACAAACATACAGATTTTGATTTAAGCAATATAGAGGAAGAAATATATTTTATATTCGGGAAAGAAACAACGGGATTGCCGAAGGACTTGATCGCCGCGCATCCTGAAAACTGTTTACGCCTGCCGATGACTGAAAATGTTAGATCGCTTAATTTATCGAATACGGCTGCGATCATAGTCTATGAAGCACTAAGACAACAAAATTACCCTAGTTTAGCATAAAAAATGACCTTAGTTAGGAGCAACTCCTTTGCTAAGGTCATTTTTTAAAAAAGAAGCAGTGTCTAGCTCCAGCGACCAGCGACTAGTGGACTTCGTCCACCTCCCTACGATAAGTCAACATCGAATCGCTAGCGCTCTTCGTGTTTCCTTTATCTCAGTCGATGTGCTCCAGTCCTTACGTCGCTAAACGGTCGCTTCCGCTTTTCGAATTAATTTTGGTTCGGCTTATCATTGTATCCAGAAGTGAAAATAGCTGTTAAGAATGCAAGGATAACGACCATTATTAAAATAAAACCCATGGAAATTCCTCCCTTATGTAAGAGTTCCTTAAGACACAATATAGCTTTATTATAGCCCAACTTGTCCTAACTGTGAATGAAAAGTATGAAGAAAATTTAACTTTATTATGTACAACGAATCAATGACAAAATGACTTTAGATGCATAGGCTGTAGGAAGCATTCTATTTATTTTAAATAGTTGTTTAAGAATAAAAGACATGTTAAGCAACAATACAGCATAAAGTGATATAAACCACTAAATTGAATCTCAACTTAGAGGGAGGTACTTATGGACATCTTAAAAAAGATTCAAATGCACCGTGAGGAAGAGGAACGTTTGGCGTGGGAAGGTACCTTCGCTGAATATTTGGACATTGTGAAAGAAAGACCGTATGTGGCGCAAACAGCTCATTCCCGAGTATATAATATGATTAAAGATGCTGGAGTCGAGGAAATTGAAGGAGAAAAAAAATATTCATTTTTCCGTAATCAAATGTTTGGGATTGATGATGCCATTGAGCGGTTAGTAGAGGAATACTTTCATCCTGCAGCTAAAAGGCTTGATGTAAAAAAACGAATTTTATTATTAATGGGACCTGTTAGTGGTGGTAAATCTACACTTGTTACAATGCTCAAAAGAGGCTTGGAAGCATATTCACGAACTGACAAAGGTGCTGTTTATGCAATCAAGGGTTGTCCAATGCATGAAGATCCCCTCCACATGATTCCGCCCAATCTTCGCGAAGATTTTCATAAGGAATATGGAATCCGGATTGAAGGAAATCTTTCACCATTAAATATGATGAGGCTTGAAGAAGAATATGGCGGTCGGATTGAGGATGTTATAGTTGAAAGGATCTTCTTTTCGGAAAATAAGCGGGTTGGTATTGGAACATTTAGTCCATCTGATCCCAAATCACAGGATATTGCTGATTTAACAGGAAGTATCGACTTTTCAACCATTGCCGAATTCGGCTCTGAATCTGACCCTCGTGCTTATCGCTTTGACGGTGAGTTAAATAAAGCAAACCGTGGAATGATGGAATTCCAGGAAATGCTGAAATGTGATGAGAAATTCCTATGGCATTTACTTTCCTTAACGCAAGAAGGCAATTTCAAAGCTGGTCGCTTTGCTTTAATTAGTGCAGATGAATTAATCATCGCCCATACGAATGAAGCGGAATATCGATCGTTTATTTCCAATAAGAAAAACGAAGCATTGCACTCTCGGATCATTGTTATGCCTGTTCCTTACAACTTAAGCTATAGTGAGGAAGAGCGGATTTACGAGAAGATGATCAATGAAAGTGAGATGGCTCATGTTCATATTGCGCCGCACACGCTAAAGGTTGCGGCTATGTTCACCATTTTAACCCGTTTAAAAGATTCTAAAAAAGCGGGAGTCGACCATGTGAAGAAGATGAGGCTGTATGACGGGGAAATTCTTGAAGGCTTTAATGATGTTGATGTGGAAGAAATGAGAAGGGAGCATATTGATGAAGGAATGAAAGGAATTGATCCGCGTTATGTTATCAACCGGATTTCTTCAGCTATCATTCGTAAGGATTCACCATCGATTAATGCTCTGGATGTATTGCGATCATTGAAGGATGGTTTAGATCAGCATGCTTCCATTTCTAATGAGGATCGGGAACGATTCATGAATTTCATTTCTGTTGCCCGCAGAGAATATGACGAAATCGCTAAGAAAGAAGTACAAAAAGCATTCGTTTATTCATATGAGGAATCAGCTAAAACGTTAATGGATAATTACCTTGATAATGTCGAGGCATTCTGCAATAAGAATAAGCTTCGCGACCCATTAACGGGTGAAGAAATGAATCCAGATGAAAAATTAATGCGTTCCATTGAAGAGCAAATCGGAATCTCTGAAAATGCGAAAAAAGCATTCCGTGAAGAAATTTTGATTAGAATTTCAGCCTACGCTCGTAAAGGAAAGCGCTTTGATTACAATTCACACGAAAGATTGCGTGAAGCAATCCAGAAAAAGCTATTTGCTGACTTGAAAGATATTGTTAAAATCACAACTTCCTCCAAGACACCGGATGAGCAGCAACTTAAGAAAATCAATGAGGTTGTGGCAACACTTATTGATGAATACGGCTATAATTCAACATCTGCAAATGAGTTATTACGTTATGTTGGAAGTTTGTTGAATCGATAAAAATAAAAAAGGTTCCCAAAGATGCCCAAAAAAGTTTAGCTTTTGGGCATCTTTTTTGTATAATCGAATTAGCTATATTTAAAAGAAAAACTGAGTTAGGAGATTTCGATGAGTTCCCGTAATGAAAACAAAACATTTAAACTTGCGATATTAGGTGTACTTACTGCAATCGTTATTATCCAAACGTTTATTCCTTTTCTCGGTTACATCCCAGTTGGCCCGCTTAGTTTAACGATTATTCCCATTACCGTAATCGTGACAGCATTTGTATTTGGTCCTAAAAATGGAGCCATTGTTGGTGGAATTTGGGGTTTGATCACTTTTATCAGAGCGTTTATAGCTCCGACTAGTCCACTGGCACCGCTTATTTTTACGAATCCATTAATATCCGTAGTACCGAGAATATTAATTGGTGTGATTGCCGGCTATGCTTTCATTGCTTTTTCAAAAACGAAGCTACGTTCTGCCGGGTCGATGAGAATCGCTGCATTACTGGGGACAATGACGAATACGATATTAGTACTCGGATTAACCTATCTTTTTTATAAAGAGCCCTATGCGAATGCAATGGACATGGATGTAAGTGAAGTATTGCCGGCTATTCTATACATACTTGTAACAAATGGAATAGCGGAAGCGGTACTTGCAGCTATTATTGCGCCGATTATTGCGAGGCCATTATTAAAGTTAAATAAAAAATAATATATAAAAAAGCTGTTGATTACCCAACAGCTTTTTTCAAAAAAATATTATAATTCCATATTAAAGTAATCCGCCTAAAAGACCGCCAACAACTCCAACTACGCCACCTAGTAAGTTACCAAGACCTGATAATACATCAACAGATAAACCTAGAGCTAAACCTAAATTAATCAAATTGTTCACCTCCTACCCTAACAAAGTGTTTTATTGAAATCTACAAATTAATCATAATCAATTTTGCTGTTCTAAATAACCGTATATATCGACAATATAAGTGAAGAATCACACAATTTTAGTTGCGGAATCACGCAGAAAATTGTTGAAAAAAGAGGCCGAAATTGTCAGCCTCTTTTGCTTTATATTGATAATTTTATAGATAAAGAATGCCTTTCTCCATACCCCTCATGATTGCGCCAACCCGTGTATAAACACCCATCTTCTGGTATATGGAAGTGATATGATATTCCACTGTCCGTTTGCTGATATGCAGGTCTTTAGCGATCTCCTGATTATTTTTTTCTTTAGAAATAAGATGTAAAATTTCTATTTCAGTCATAGTTAAATTGTGTGGTGCACTATCAGCCATTATTAAATGGTGGGGTAGTAACACATTTCCAAGGTAACTTTGTCGAATAGCATTAATTACTTTTTCGAATGGTTCTTCTTTCAATAAATAGGCGTGGATGCCCAATTGATAAGCAATTTTAATAAACTCATTACAGTTATAATCTGTGAATATTATTATTTTTATAGAATCTTTGTATGTATTTTTAATAGTTTTGACTAACTCTATCCCTTTTCCATTTTTTAAGAAAGGATCCATGATTATAACATCAGGTTTACATTTTTCAATGGATGTTAGTACTTTTTGACCATCATTCGTTTTTTCAATTACTTCAAAGTCATCTACCTTATCAAGATAATCACAAATTGCACACACAACGAAAGGGTGATTATCCAAAATCATTAACTTAATATTACGGTTCATTTTATCTCACCTTCCTAAAACAAAACCATTTATGTCAAATTATGTATAATTATATCATCAAGGATACAGTTGAATGTAAATATTCACCAAACTTTAATAACTTCCGAATATTTGGGACTTAAATATCATTGACAATGTGAGATTCACAATTCATTCAATTTTTCGTAAAAAAATCACAGAATATGGAAAAGAGCAGTAGTAAAATAGAAGTAAGTAATATTGCATTTGATATTAATGTGTGAGAGGAGAATTTGAATGAAGATTTTAATAGTTTTTGTTTCTTCTCATGGGACTACAGAAAAGGCTGCACACATGTTATCTGACTTCTTAGAAGGCAATGTGAAAATTTTAGATTTGAATATGAATGCACACCCGGATTTAACCCCGTATGACGGTGTTATTATCGGCGCTTCGATTCATGGTGGTTTCATTTCTCGTAAAGAGAAAAAATTTATTTCTCAAAATATTGACATGTTAGCTTCAAAGAAAATCGGTCTTTACCTTTGCTGCATGCGGGAAGGGGAAGACGCTGTGGAACAATTTGAACATGCATTTCCGAAAAAATTAAGAGACAAAGCCTTAACAAGCGGCTTGTTTGGAGGAGAATTCCTATTCTCCAAAATGAATTTCCTAGAAAAAATGATTGTTAAAAAAGTAAGCGGTGAAACTGATGATGTATCGAAGCTTGATGTAGATTTAATTAAGGAATTTGCTAGACAATTTAACTCGGAAATTCTTTGTGATGTATAACTCCTTTGAGCGAAAATGGGGGTGCTAAAGTAATGAAAGCAAAAGGGACATTATCTATTCTTGTTTTCTTCATTGTTGTCCTATCAACGGCGGCAACAATAGCTGGTATATTTTCTTCCGAAGGTCCAGGTCCATTCGAATATGAAACGATCCGTGGAGAGACTGTTATGATTTATGGAAAAGGAATATATCAGCATATGTCTCTGGAGGTTGCCCCACAAGGGATAGCGCAGGATGTGGTAACATTATTTATGGGTGTTCCGATCCTGTTAATCGCTCTTTACTTAACGAGGAGAGGGTGGCTAAGAGGTAGAATCTTACTTGCTGGTACACTGGGCTACTTTTTCGTAACTTACCTATTATATATGCTAATGTGTATGTTTAATAATTTTTTTCTAATATACGTCATTCTTACTTCACTAAGTTTTTTTGCCTTATCACTAACATTATTTTCTTTTGATTTAGATATGTTGCGTACTTGTTTTAACAAAGGTAGGGCAATGAAGGGGGTCAGCGGCTTTTTGATTTTCAATGCTACAATCATGGGATTGCTTTGGCTAGGTGTAGTCGTTCCACCACTTTTGAACGGCAGCATACCGTTACAAGTAGAACATTATACAACTCTTGTTGTGCAAGCCGTGGATTTAGCACTATTATTACCAATTGCATTTGTAGCGGGCGTTTTGTTGTTGAAAGATAGATTATTAGGGTATTTGCTAGTCCCGGTCTATATGCATTTTTTAGCCTTATTAATGACGGCACTTAGTGCAAAAATAATAGGAATGTCCATTCTTGGAACTGAAGTCGGTCCGGCGATCATTGTTATACCGATTATAAATTTGACAGCCATTTTTTGTGTAATTGTAATTTGGAAAAATATTAATGAGAGGGCGTGGGTGAAAATAAGATAGCCTGAAATAGGATTAAAAAGGTAGAAAAAAGGGAATAGCATAGCATAGAACAAATAGAGTCAACCATGTGTTGGCTTTTTTGTTTTGGGAGAAGCTACTCTTATACAAATTATTTGAAGAAGGGATTATTAAAATATGAAACTTGAGTCACTTCAGTTGCCTCCTGACATTGAGGCGATGGTCAAGAATAAAAGGCAAACTTCAATCGAAGATTTTGGGAATTTAGTTGGAAAGGCCGGCTATAAGCCCGCAGATCAAAGCATTATTCATGATGCCGTTATTGCTTTGGCCCTTCGTAAAAATATTTTATTAAAAGGACCAACTGGTTCGGGAAAAACAAAGCTGGCAGAAACTTTATCAGCCTTATTTTCGCAGCCTATGCACAGCATTAATTGTTCCGTTGATTTGGATGCTGAAAGTTTGCTCGGGTTTAAAACAATTGCGAATGAAGACGGAAAAACATCGATTGAATTTGTTGAAGGTCCCGTTATCAAAGCAATGAAGATGGGGCATCTATTATATATCGATGAAATTAATATGGCAAAACCGGAAACATTGCCGATTCTCAATGGAGTCCTTGACTACAGGAGAATGATAACAAATCCGTTTACAGGTGAAATTGTTAAGGCCGCGAATGATTTTACCGTTATTGCCGCTATTAATGAAGGGTATGTTGGGACCGTTCCTTTAAATGAAGCTTTGAAAAATCGATTTGTCGTTTTGGAAGTGCCTTACATTCAAGGGGAGATTTTAAAGCAGGTTTTACTAGAACAATCCCAGTTAAAGGATGAAGTGTTGGTCAATCGCTTTGTAACCTTCTCAGCCGATCTGATTACACAGGTGAAAAATGGTCAAATCTCAGAGGAGGCGGCATCGATTCGAGCATTGTTGGATACCTGTGATTTAGCTAAGTTTATACCTCCACTTCGTGCGATTCAAAGAGGTGTTATTGAAAAATTGGATGATGACCGTGAAAAAGCGGCAATAAAGAATATTGCTGAAACGCTGTTTGAGTGAGGATTAGCGATGAGTTTTATTAAATTTAACGAAGATAAAGTAGATTCCTTTTTGTTCATGGAGCTATCAGACGTAGCCCGAACTTTAACGAAAAATAAACAGCTGGAAGTTGAGTATGGTTACAAATCCTACTATGATCCCCATGAAAATAAAATTTTTATTAGCCGGTTTTGGGATGATTACTCTACACTTGAAAAAAGATTTGGGTTATTCAGCGATGTTTTTTTGACTAGCATTAGCAGTGGAGATTATTTTGACAAAATGGTTGCAAAGGAACTGGTTGAGAAATCTGATGCTCGTCTGCTTGTTAGTTTTACGAGACAGCTATTTGTCTTGCTTGAGGATTTGCGGCTTGAAGATATTTTTATAAAAAAAAGACCCGGAACTAGGAAGATATTTGCGGTTAGGAGGCAAGTGTTCCGGAGATATTTTTCAAGTCAATTAAATGTCAATACTACTCGTGGTGTCTATACGGATGCTTTGTTTAATTTAATATATGTACTTTTGTCGGCAGAGTCTCCGTTTGTTGAGTATCCTAGCATCCATGCTAAGATTGATCCGGTTATCCCGTTCGTTCAAACTGAAGTGACGAAGGTCTTTGATGCAAAGTCCACTAGGGATATTGCCAAGATCACATTCACGGTGATGGAAGTGTTGGAAGAATTGCTTCAGGCTGATATGCTGAACCTCTATTTTTATATTTCTGAAAATGTTTATAAAAAAATGGACGATGGGCTTACATATGATGATTTAAAGCGGCGCAATGGATTGAAAAATAATGATGTTTTGGATAAGGAAAAGGAAGGAGATGAAGATGTCCATTCTGAAAAACTCCCGACATGGCATCAAGAGACAGAGGATACAACGAAAAGTTTTCTTAAATTTGATTTAGAGCAGGGCACGCAGACGGATTTGATCGGCGAAGGAGTTAGGGAAGGAGAAGCGGGTGACCAAGCGTTGGCAGTTGTACAGGGGAAATCCGGGAAATCCAAACATAAGGATTTTTCGGAAGTTGAGGCTGTGGAGGCCAATGACGCAGAGGCTTTGTCAGGTGCAGCTAACGACGAAAAATATGGGAGAGCAAATAAATTTGCCGTTCCCATTCATGTGCGGCTAAACCAAACAACCATTGCAGAAAAAGAAAGATACGATGAGTTTAAAACGGCCATTATGCCTTATCAGAAAAAATTAAAGCAAATGATTCAAAAAACATTGGAGCATAAAAAAATACTCCCACGGGAGGACCTGCACATTGGCAGATTAAATAAAAAGTTGATTCGCTATTTTACAGATGAAAATCCGAGGTTATTTTACAAGAAAAATCAACCGTCACCCGAAATTGATGCGGTATTCTCTCTGCTTGTTGATTGCTCAGCTTCCATGTATGACAAAATGGACCAGACTAAACTCGGGATCACCTTGTTTCATGAAGCACTTAGCGGTGTGGGGGTTCCGCATAATATTGTCGGCTTTTGGGAGGATTCCAGTGATGCAACTGAGGTGAGACAGCCCAATTGCTTTAAAACAGTTGTTGATTTCGCGAATTTTGCGGATTCAAAATCAGGTCCAAAAATAATGCAGCTGGAGCCTGAAGAAGATAACCGCGACGGCTTTGCCATTCGTATGATGTGTGAGCGGCTCCTGCAACGGCATGAAAAACAAAAATTTCTGCTCGTCTTTTCAGATGGTGAACCCGCCGCCTTTGATTATGTAGAAAATGGAATCATCGATACTCACGAGGCAGTAGTTAACGGCCGCAAAAAGGGAATTGAAATCATCAATGTTTTCCTGGCAAATGGTGAAATAACCGAAAGCCAGCAAACAACAATAAAGAATATTTATGGGAAATATAGTATTTTAGTGCCTGTTATCGATGATCTCCCTGATATTCTGTTTCCACTCTTGAAGAAGTTGCTGTTGCGGAGTATATGATGGGTTAATGATTCCTGTTATTGGCGTCGGGAAGGTAGAACGGGAATCATAGAGTGTGTATGGTTCCTGATTTTTTTGTTATGCGGCCCAAATCGGGCCGGAGTTCCCGACCCTGTGTCCCACTTAATATACACTTGGGACGTGGATAAAGTCGCGTCAGCGATTTTGTCCTTGCTGGATTTTTACCACAAATTCGTGAATCATTTGATTTAATTCTTTCGCTGCTTTTGTTGGAATCTGATGCTTTGTGTTAATGACCCTTAATTCATTTTGTGGGAGCATTTCATGTAGAATTTTTGCATACTGATGAAAGGCTTTATCCTTACTGCCAAAAGCTAGTAAAGTCGGCAGGTCAATACTGGGTAATTGATGTGTACAATTATAATGCAGACTACAGTTATAGTACTGTTTGATATTCCTTATATCCCCTTTTATGGATTCCCGGTACATCATTTTAAATATTTCAAAGGTATTCGCATTTCCAAATGAAATAGCGAGCCCCAGCAGCTTTTTGGCTTTTATTTTTGAAAGCAGCCTTGCGATGATAATTCGTTTTTCGTTATAGAAATCCTTAATCTCGGACATACCACTTATAATAATGCCCCCTAATGCTCGTTCTTTATGATTTAGCAAAAATTCTAATACGATAGAACCTCCCGTTGAATAGCCGCAAATAAATGCTTTTTCAATTTTGAGATGGTCTAAAAGCTGTTTAATATCATTTCCAATCATCTGATAAGTGATTGACTCCTTTGAAAAAGCGCTCCGCCCATGCCCTCTAATATCAAAAGTAATAACCTTATATTTTTGCGATAATTCCTCCACTTGATATTTAAAATTGGTACTTGTAAGTAACGGAGGATGAATAAAAACAAGAGGTATGCCTTTACCGTTTGCATTGTAGTAAAGGCCATTCTCCACATCTGATAACATTGGCAAGCTAATCACCTTTTTAATATAAATACTAGAAATAGTAGATAGCTCTACTTATCCTTTTTTATTTTTTACACGCTAGGGCTTTCTTATACGAAGCCCGTGGATCATTATGGAGTTTATTGGATTCTGGAACCGAGCCGGAGTTCCTGACCCTGTGGCTCACCCCAGAACCGCCCCCGCGTCCCAGCACCACACCCCGCACCCCGTTTTCTCCCATGATTCTTGTCCAATTTAGCTGAAAAGTAAAAATTATATAGCAATTATTTAAATCAATTGCATAGGATAAAGTAAACTCTTATAAATGGAAACCTTCCCCATTTAGCATATGAGGTTAGAAAAAGTTTGTTACAAAATTGAAAACTTTAGCTTAAGGAGGGAAAATAAAATGACAGCAGGCAATGAAAAGCATTTTTCAATTTCAGAGGAAGACTGGTCCCTCCACCGGAAAGGACATGATGATCAACAACGGCACCAGGAAAAAGTAAAAGAAGCTATAAAAAATAATCTGCCAGACCTAATTACAGAAGAAAGTATAATCATGTCTAACGGTCGGGAAGTCGTGAAGATACCTATACGTTCATTGGATGAATACAAAATTCGTTATAATTACGATAAAACTAAACATGTGGGCCAGGGTGATGGGGAAAGCCAAGTTGGTGATGTTGTTGCTCGTGACGGATCTGGTGAAAAAGCTGCTGGAAAAGGGCAAGGTGCAGGGGATCAGGCAGGGGAAGATTATTTTGAAGCAGAAGTATCTTTAATGGAAATTGAAGCAGCACTTTTCAAAGAATTGGAGTTACCGAATCTACAGCAAAAAGAACGTGATGAAAATGTTGTAGAGGATATTGATTTTAATGATGTTAGAAAAACAGGGTTAATGGGGAATATTGATAAAAAACGAACACTCAAAAATGCTTTTGTTCGGAATGCGATGAAGGGGGAGCCAAGCTTCCAACCAATTTATCGCGAAGATATCCGCTTTAAAACTTGGAATGAGATTGTTAAGCCTGAATCAAAAGCAGTTGTAATTGCCATGATGGATACGTCGGGCTCAATGGGGATCTGGGAAAAGTATATGGCACGCAGCTTTTTCTTCTGGATGACAAGGTTTTTACGAACAAAATATGAAACCGTTGAAATTGAATTTATTGCCCATCATACGGAAGCAAAGGTCGTTACAGAGGATGACTTTTTCTCCAAAGGGGAAAGCGGAGGAACCATTTGTTCATCTGCCTATCGAAAAGCCTTGGAAATCATTGAGCAAAAATATCATCCAACCAAATTCAACATTTATCCTTTCCACTTTTCAGATGGAGACAATTTAACCTCGGACAATGCCCGGTGTGTGAAGTTGGTGGGGGATTTAATGAAAGTCAGCAATATGTTCGGCTACGGTGAGGTCAATCAATACAATCGCCATAGCACCCTCATGTCAGCTTATAAAAACATTAACGATGAAAAATTCCGCTATTATATTTTAAAGCAAAAATCAGATGTATATACAGCAATGCGCAGCTTCTTCCGGAAGGAAGATGAAAGTAAGGCGTTTGCATAAATCCCTGGGAACAGGGATTTTTTCTTTTTCTGTTGACAATCGGAATCGAGGATAAGTATAATATGTGTAACCGGTTACAGATACACACTAGAAGTTCAATCTTGGAGTTGGTTTTTTTTGAGCACAATTAGAGATGTTGCAAAGGTTGCGGGAGTTTCTGTTGCAACCGTTTCAAGAGTTTTAAACAATAAAGGATATGTTAATGAGGACACACGGAAAAAGGTAGAGGCAGCTATTGAGAGTTTAAATTACAAACCAAATGCAGTTGCGAGAAGTCTTTTTAAAAAACAATCTAAAATGATCGGCTTAATTGTTCCGGATATAACAAATCCATTTTTCCCCCAACTAGCAAGAGCGGTTGAAGATGTAACGAACCATTTAGGATATACATTGGTATTATGTAATTCTGATGAGGACATAATAAAAGAGCAAAAGTATATTGAAATACTTAATCAAAAATATGTAGATGGATTTATTGTTGTTACAAGTACATTAAAAGCGGAACATATCAAAGATTTAAAGGTTCCTATTGTTGCCCTCGATAGGCCAATAAATTCAGATACACCAACAGTATCGGTCAATAATTATGAGGGATCTAGACTTGCAACTAAATTTCTGTGTGATACTGGATGTCAAAAAATTGCACATGTTCGAGGACCACATGATGTCTTAACGGCGGATAAACGTTGCAGAGGGTACTTAGATGAAGTCCAAGATTTAGATTGGTTTCATCCCGAATTAGTCGTTAACGGAAATTTCAATATTAATAAAACCAAAGAAATAGCAAAAGAACTTTTAACTCTGCATCCGGATATCGATGGAATTTTTGCAGGTAATGATCTTATGGCTGTCGGCGTTATAAAGGCAGCTGAGGAATTAGGGATTAAAATTCCTGAGCAATTATCTATTATCGGTTTTGATGGAATTACACTATGTGAAACAACATCCCCAGAACTAACAACAATAGCTCAGCCCATTTATAATATTGGATCTAAAGCAGTGCAAATCCTAGTTGACTTAATCGAGAATCGACCACTTGAACAAAATAATTATACATTTTCTGTGGAGTTAATCGAACGCCAATCAACTAAACCGAGGTGAATAAATTGAGTCGAAAAATAATCGTAATTGGAAGCATTAATATGGATTTAGTAACATCTGCCCTTGTATTCCCTAAAGCAGGGGAAACATTAATTGGAACATCTTTTCTTACGATCCCTGGTGGAAAAGGTGCAAACCAAGCGGTTGCTGCTGCAAGACTAGGGGCAGATGTATCATTAATAGGATGTGTCGGGGATGATTTATTTGGTAAGGAATTGGTTGACCACTTAAAAGAGCAACAGGTTTCTTTACCTAATGTGGAACCGGTTACACATACGAAAACAGGAATTGCTTCCATAACTTTGGCAGAGGGCGATAATAGCATTATTGTAGTTCCAGGTGCAAACTATCATGTAACACCAGAGCTTGTTGCTAAATACGAAGAACTAATTGCCTCATGTGATACTATGCTTTTACAATTAGAGATTCCAATGGAATCAGTAGAAATGGCAGTGAAGATCGGAAGAAAGTATGGGCTAACTATTATTTTAAATCCTGCTCCAATCGCGAAGCTGTCGAAAGAAATATTACTAAACATTGACTATATTACTCCGAACGAGCATGAGGTAGTTGAACTACTTGAAGGATTAGATGAAGTGCAAAGAAACACGTTAAAAGAAAAGCTAATTATTACTAAAGGTGCAAAAGGTATCACATACTATAAAAATGGCAACGAACAACATATCGATAGTTATCCGGTTGAAGTGGTGGATACGACAGGGGCAGGCGATTCTTTTAACGGAGCGCTTGCTGTCGCCTTGACTACTGGCAACAGTATTGATAAAGCATGTCAATTTGCAAATGCAGTAGGAGCCTTGGCGGTTACGAAATTGGGTGCACAAAGCGGGATGCCTACAAAAGAAGAGGTTGAGATATTCCTTAATAGCAAGAGAGGATGAAGTCATCTGTGAAAAAGAACGGAATATTAAATAGCCATATCGCATCCGTGTTAGCAGAACTAGGGCATACGGACACAATTGTAATAGCAGATTGTGGTTTGCCGATTCCGAGCGGGGTCAAAAGGATTGACCTTTCCTTAAAGATCGGAGTTCCAAGCTTTTTAGAAACGCTAAATACCATTATTCAAGATATGGAAGTTGAAGCAGCAACATTGGCTACTGAAATTCAAGAAAAAAACCCAGGTATTAATAAGTCAATCGAAGACTTATTAGCAGGTAAAGAATTAACTTATGTTTCTCATGAGCAATTTAAAGAATTAACTAAAGAAGCGAAGGTCGTAATTAGAACAGGGGAGGCATCCCCTTATGCGAATATAATCCTTCAAGCTGGAGTGATTTTCTAATGGAAAAACAACCATTAATAGAAATGAAGCAAATTAGTAAATCATTTTCTGGAAATCGAGTACTAGAAAATGTGGATTTTGAACTGCTCCCTGGGGAGATCCATGCGCTAATGGGTGAAAATGGAGCGGGGAAGTCAACGCTGATGAAAATTCTAACCGGGATCTATGAACGGGATACAGGTTCTATTTTTGTAAAAGGAAACGAGGTTTCATTTACAAATCCAAAGCAGGCTGAAAAAGCTGGGATAGCTGTTATTCATCAGGAATTAAACATTATTCCGTATTTAACAGTAAGTGAGAATATGTTTCTAGGTAAAGAGTTAACGACAGGTCGTTTGGGGATTCTACGAACAAAAGAAATGAAAGAGAAGACGAAGGAATATTTAAATCGACTTGGAGTCGATTTAGACCCCAATTTGGAAGCAGGGAGACTTTCAGTCGGTCAACAACAGATGATTGAAATAGCCCGAGCTGTATCTACAAATGCAGAAGTTTTAATAATGGACGAGCCAACGGCTGCTTTAACCGATAGGGAAATAGAGGCACTTTTCCAAGTTATAAATGGTTTAAAAGCAAGCGGAGTAGGAATTGTGTATATTTCGCATCGAATGGAAGAGATCTTTACAATCTGTGATCGGATTTCCGTGCTGAGAGACGGAGAATTCATTGGAACCAATAAAATCAAGGATACTAATTTTGATGAAGTAGTCAAAATGATGGTAGGTCGACAGTTAGGTGAACGCTTTCCAACACGAACAACAACACCCGGCAAGGAAAGATTACGAATCGAGAATTTCACAAGTAATGGGAAATTTAAGGATGTAAATTTTGCTGTTCGAGAGGGAGAAATACTTGGTGTAGCTGGTTTAATGGGTGCTGGCAGGACCGAAATAATGGAGGCGCTATTTGGTGCTCTTCCAACCCAAAGTGGAAAGGTGTTTATCGACGGTGAAGAAATGAATATTAGAACACCTTATGATGCTATTAAATCAGGAATTGGGTTCATTACTGAAGATCGAAAAGTAGAAGGATTAGTATTGGACTTAACTGTTCGAGAAAATTTTGCTCTACCCAATTTATTACGTCTATCTAACAAAGGCGTAATTTCAACTCAAAAAGAAAACGAGTTTGTTAGTCAAATGATAGATAAATTGCATGTGAAAACCTCAAGTTCAGAACAATTAGTAAAGTCCCTAAGTGGTGGAAATCAGCAAAAGATAGTAATTGGAAAATGGTTAGGGATTAACCCAAGAATTCTAATTTTAGATGAGCCAACTAGGGGAGTCGACGTTGGGGCTAAAAAGGAAATCTACCACATTATGAATGAATTAACGGAACAAGGTGTATCGATTATCATGGTCTCTTCGGAATTACCTGAAATTTTAGGGATGAGTGATCGTATTTTAGTCATTCATGAAGGTGAAGTCTCTGCAATCTTAGAGCGTGATGGAGCAGATCAAGAGAAGATTATGCAAGCCGCAACGGGAGGGAATTAGAATGGAAAAATCAAAAATTTCAACTTCATTGCAGAAACTAGGGCCTCTCCTTGGTTTTGCTTTACTTACCATTATTTTATCAATTTTGAGTCCAAACTTTTTATCATTGGATAATATTTTAAACATTCTTCGTCAAGTATCGATTAATGCACTGATTGCTTTTGGGATGACATTTGTTATTTTAACTGGGGGTATTGATCTTTCCGTTGGGTCAATGCTGGCTCTCTCGGCCGCCTTAACCGCTGGATTTATGGCAGGTGGGATGGACCCGATTTTGGCGATGCTGATTGGATTATTAGCTGGTGCTTTGATGGGTGCTTTTAATGGTTTTGTAATAACAAAGGGAAAGGTTGCACCGTTTATTGCGACGCTAGCAACGATGACAATCTTTAGAGGATTGGCTTTAGTTTATACGGAAGGCCGCCCAATTACGGGGTTATCAAAGGATTTATCGTTTGAATTAATGGGGAGAGGGTATTTCTTTGGGATTCCTGTTCCGGTTATTTGGATGTTAGTAAGTTATGCAATTTTGTACTTTATTCTAAAGAAAACAACCTTTGGACGAAGAGTTTATGCCATTGGTGGAAATGAAGAAGCTTCGATTTTATCAGGTATTAAAGTAGATCAAGTAAAAATTTGGGTTTATTCAATCACAGGTCTTTTATCTGCATTAGCAGGGATTATTTTAACATCACGTTTAAACTCTGCCCAACCTACTGCTGGGACCGCTTATGAGCTTGATGCCATTGCGGCAGTTGTACTTGGTGGAACTAGTTTATCAGGTGGACGTGGTTGGATTTTTGGGACAATGGTAGGTGCCCTGATTATTGGGGTTCTAAATAATGGTTTAAATTTATTAGATGTTTCATCATTCTACCAACAAGTCGTTAAAGGAGGTGTTATCCTTTTAGCGGTAATTTTAGATCGTAAAAAGTCAGCTTAACACAAGATCTTAAAAAATGAAAAATGGGAGGATGTACAAATGAAAAACTGGTTAAAAGTTTTACTTCTTGCAGCATTTACTATGATTTTAGTTGCAGGCTGCTCAACAAAAGCGCCTGGTTCTACTGAAGAGCCCGCTACATCAGGTGAAAACAAGGGAGCACCGGCTACAGATTCAATGAAGCTTGGTTTATCAATTTCAACATTAAACAATCCTTTCTTTGTAACTTTAAAGGAAGGTGCGGAAGCAGAAGCGAAAAAGCAAGGTATTCAGATCACAACTATTGATGCTCAAAATGACCCTGCTAAGCAAATTAGTGATATTGAGGATTTAATTCAACAAGGGGTTTCTGCATTAATTATTAATCCAACTGACTCTGCGGCAGTCGTGTCTGCGATTGAATCTGCAAACAATGCTGGAATTCCAGTTATTACAGTTGACCGTAGTGCAGAAGGTGGAGAGGTTGTTGCCCATATTGCCTCTGATAACGCTGCAGGTGGTAAAATGGCTGGAGAATTCATTCTTGAAACTTTAGGAAATAAAGGCAAAATTGTTGAGCTTGAGGGTATTCCAGGTTCTTCTGCTGCACGTGAGCGCGGAGAAGGATTCCATAGTGCTGTTGATGGTGTAGAAGGCGTAAAAGTGGTAGCCAAGCAAGCTGCAGATTTTGACAGAGCAAAAGGCTTAACAGTAATGGAAAACATTCTTCAAGGTAACAAAGACATCCAAGCTGTATTTGCTCATAACGATGAGATGGCCCTTGGTGCATTAGAAGCATTAGCTGCTGCTGGATTAAAAGATGTATTAGTAGTAGGTTTTGATGCAACTGAAGATGCAGTAAAAGCAGTAGAAGATGGTCGTATGGGAGCAACAGTTGCCCAAAAGCCTGACTTAATTGGTCAAAAGGGTGTTGAGACAGCAATCTCTGTTATTAAAGGAGAAAAGGTTGAGGAATTTATTCCTGTAGAGCTTGAATTAATTAAGTAATATAAAATTTAAATATGAATCAAGAGCCAGCAGAGATGCTGGCTTTTTGTGCGACGGGCAGTCGCATGGAGTGTTAACTTAGTTGACACTCTTCTTTTTCTTTGTTGGACAGAGACGTCATTTCGATGAAACGAATGTT
>NZ_JARSMD010000039.1:0-13011 GCF_035811335.1 Schinkia azotoformans | reverse complement strand
ACAAATAAAAAAATCAAAAAGTTAATTCAAAGTCAACTTGAGCAGTGGATATCAGGACTTCCTAGTTATATCAAGGCTTATTTGCCGATTTCACTCTGCGAAAGTTGAGTTATTAATGAATTGAAATTCTCCAAAAATAATCGACACTACTCTACTATAGAAAGTAAAACTTCATCCAAAGTTGAAACTGAAATCTTCATAAAAATGACAAAGAGTGCCTTTTGTTTTGTTGCAAATCGGTGGTACTAATCTATTTAATAATAGTACCCTAATCAGCAATTGTGAAACCAAATTAGAGCCAGGGGGACAGGTCCACTGGCATCCACTGGCATTCTCCCTAACATTTATAAAGCAAAAACACCACTGTATCAAAGCTGTGGAAATCCATCACGATTTAAGAAAAATTTAAAATTTACCCCACTTTTTATTTAAACATTTTTTTCTATCATAGGTAGTGAAAGGAGGAACTTGAAATTTAACAATACTTAAACAAGAAAAGGAGAATGGGAATGAAAAAACAACTTAAAAAAACGTCCGTTCGTTTGGCATCTTTAGGAGTAGTCACTGCGATGGCCTTCTCATCAGGTTTAGTAAGTGCAGAGGAAATGCCCCCAACAACGGAAAGGCCAACTCAAAATACCGTGGTTGAAAACCACACTGATGAAGGGTTGTATGCAGGAGCTTACAAAAAAGTGACGGCTACGGAGGCTCTCGAGGATAAGGATGTGAAAGCCGCTATAGAGCGAGTCCATATTCTGTTTCCAGAAACAAAATCCTATGAGATAAACGCATTTAAAGATGTGGCATCAAAAGGTGATTTTGATAAATATGTTATTAGACTTGAAAAAGATTCAGAACACTTTTTTCACTTCGCAGTAGATGAGAAAACGGGGGACGTTAGCTATACGATACAATCAGTGGAGGCTTCTGAGGTTCTTTCCTATCCTAACGTAAAATCTGGGGTAGAAAAAATTCATGCCTTACATCCAGAAACAAAATCTTATGAGGTTACAAGTGCCAATGTTATAGATAACTTTATTGGGGAATTTAGTAGATATAACATTACACTTAGTGAAATAAATTCCGAAAACTCGATAACTTTTGGAATAAATGCAAAAACAGGAGATATTATTTCAGAATAAAAATCTCTTGTGTAAACGGGTGCCATTAGCGCCCGTTTTGCATTTTAAATTTCATGGTCAATAAGGTATTATGGGATGGAATGTAATTAAGATAACGAGAAGTTTAATAGAGGCTCAGTGTATATTTTTAGTTTCAAAATATAAATGTGTTTTTTAGAAAGAAAAGGTATAATCGTAAAATGAATGAGACCTAGATGGTAAAGAGGTGGAAACATGAAGGATATCACGATACTTATCGCTGATGATGAGAAGGAAATCGCAGAATTAATTGCTTTTCATTTAGAAAAAGAAGGGTATCATGTTATCACAGTATGGGATGGACAGGAGGCTGTTCGTGTTGCCCAGACAGAATCCATTGATTTGCTGATTTTGGATATTATGATGCCTAAAATGGATGGTTATGAGGTAGCCCAGCGTATTCGCGAACATTATAATATGCCTATCATATTTTTGAGTGCTAAAGCGTCTGATTTCGATAAAGTACAAGGACTGGTCATTGGAGCAGATGATTATATGACTAAACCCTACTCCCCGATAGAGTTAGTAGCCCGTGTAAATGCTCAACTCAGACGTTTTATGAAGCTAAATCAATCGGAAACGAACAAGAATTATAAAAACAATCTGGAATATGGTGGATTAGTGATTTCTCCTGATCAGCGTACAGTGACTTTATATGGAGAAAGCATACAACTAACACCGAAAGAGTTTGATATTTTGTATTTACTAGCAAGTCATCCGAGTAAGGTATTTAGTGTGGAAAATATTTTCCAACAAGTTTGGGGAGAAGAGTACTACGATGGTGGTAATACCGTAATGGTCCATATTCGTACGTTACGAAAAAAATTAGGGGAGGCTCATAAGAATAAGAACAGCTTTATCAAAACCGTGTGGGGTGTGGGGTATTCGTTCAATGGGTAAATCTCTGAAAAAAAGCTTTCAGTTTAAAATGCTCTTGCTACTGGGGAAAAGTATGTTTCTTTCAGGTGTATTCACTTATTTATTTTATAAAGCGCTGCAGCTCTATTATCATACGATTCCCAATTATAAGGATATCATGTTTTATGTACGTGAATGGATTAGATATTTGGGTGATGTTAACGTCTTTTTAATTTTATTTATACCCCTTGCCGTTTGGTTTTTCTTTTATTTTACAAAACCCTATTCGGTTTATTTTCAAGAAATCTCACTTGGAATTCGTCATCTCGCCAATGGGGATTTTACGAAGCAAGTTCACATTTCATCAGATGATGAATTTGGAGATATTGCAAAAGATATTAATGTAGCCAGTAAAAAATTGGAAGAGGCGATTCAACGAGGAGATTTTTCGGAAAGCAGTAAGGATCAATTGGTCATTAATTTAGCTCATGATTTACGAACTCCGCTTACATCTGTCTTAGGATATTTGGATTTGATTCTTAAGGATGAGACCTTGACTAAAGAACAGGTTAGACATTTCTTAACGATTGCCTATACGAAATCTAAACGGTTAGAAGATTTAATCGATGAATTATTCGAGATAACGAGAATGAACTATGGAATGCTGCCCGTTGAAAAAATGAAAATCAATGTAACGGATCTCCTTCTTCAATTAAAGGAAGAATTGTATCCTATATTCGAAAAAAATGATTTGATTGCTCGAATGAATAATGCACCGCATTTACCCATTTTAGGGGATGGCGATTTAATCGCACGTGTATTTGAAAATCTAATGACCAATGCAATCCGATATGGATCTGATGGACGCTATGTCGATATTAAAGGTTTTATTGATGGTGATGAAGTGGTCGTTCAAGTTGTCAATTATGGTAATAGCATTCCACCTGATGAACTTCCCCGCCTATTTGAAATGTTCTATACCGGAGATAAAGCCCGAACTCATAAGGAGGATAGTACAGGACTTGGCCTGTTCATTGCGAAGAATATCGTCGAGCAGCATCATGGCACCATTACGGCTGATAGTAGTATCATCCGTACCCTTTTTGAAGTTCGCTTCCCACGGGAAAGTGGTGAAGACGATCAAGATAAAAATAAAGGAATAGATTTAAGAAAAATTTAATATTTACCCCACTTTTTATTTAAACAGTTTTTCTTATTCTATTAAGCATGGTAGAAAAAAGGAGGAGCTGAAAATGAAGAAGTGGGGATTTTTATTATTGATAATACTATGCTTAGGTGTGGCAGCTGAAAAGATGGTCCCTTTTTTTCAAGATGAACTAGATTTTGAAATTACCGAAGAGGATTACACAGATAGCAGATTGAATTCCGGGGATATCCGAAAGGTAAGGATATCAGAAAAACTAATTCATCAGGGGAATTTACTTTTAGTCAATCATCATCACGCAGTTGATCCGGAAAATATAAAATCAGATATCGTCAATGTAGCAAAACATAATGAATTAATAAAAGGATACAGTATATTTGACAATAAAACGTATTTGTCAGAAGAAATAGCCAGGAAATTTTCGGAAATGGTTCTTGATGCGAATAAAGAAGGCGAGTTTAATTTTTTCATTACGAGTGGTTTTCGAGACTTTGATAAGCAAAATGAATTATATCACCAAATGGGCTCTAGCCGTGCCTTGCCAGCGGGCTATAGCGAACACAATTTGGGCTTATCGCTAGATGTGGGAACGACACAAATGATAATGGAGAAAGCCCCAGAGGGAAAGTGGATTAAGAAAAATGCTTGGAAATACGGTTTTGTTTTACGATACCCAGAGGATAAAACGGATATCACGGGTATTCAAAATGAACCATGGCATATCCGTTATGTCGGGTTGCCACATAGTGCGATTATGAAGGAAAAGAATTTTGTTTTAGAAGAATATTTAGATTATCTAAAAGAGAAAAAGAAGATTTCGGCAAACGTCGATGGTAATAAATTTTCTGTATCTTATTCCCCCTTTACTGAAAATATGTCTATTACGATTCCAAAAAACTGTAAATATGAGATTTCAGGTGACAATAGGGATGGAGTCATTGTGACCGTTTACGAATGATTATCGATGACAAGAACTAAGCCTCCTCCGGCGGAAACATGCGATTTATAGAGAAAGTTTTTCGAGCAAGCTCGAAAAAATCTGGGCGCAAATACACCAAGGCGCATTTGATAACAAAAAAGGAGTAACCCAAATGCGTCCATAAAAAATTAAAATTTTATTAATCATGACTTCGATATTACTTGCTTACCTATCTTCAAATAAACTTCATTTACAAAGTGTATAATGACAAAAAAGCTTTGTTATTGCTACTTTAATATAGGGAGTTAATAGAATGACTAAAATACTGATTGTTGAAGATGACGAAAATATTAGAGAGGTTGTTGCTGAATATTTGAAGGATGCTGGGTATGTGGTGATAGTAGCTGAGGATGGGAAAAAGGCATACGATATAATTACAACGACAGATGATATCGATTTATATATTTTAGATATAATGTTACCAGAGATAACAGGGATTGAGCTATTAAAATTCATCCGTAAACAAGCTGATACACCAGTTTTGATGTTAACCGCTTTGGATGATGAAGAAACTCAGCTTATTAGTTTCAATGCGCTTGTAGATGATTATGTGACAAAACCGTTTTCACCTAAGTTGCTTGTAAAGAGAGTAGAATCGTTATTACGAAGAACCGGGAAAATTGATCATTTACTTCAGGTTGGTCCCATTAGCCTAGATGTTGATAGCTATTCTGTTTTTGCAAATGGTGAAAAGCTCACATTAACCTTAAAGGAGTTTGAATTGCTGAAGGTGCTTATGAAAAATAAAGGAAAAGTACTTTCTAGGCAGCAGCTATTAAATTATGCATGGGGATATGACTATTTTGGAGATGAGCGGATAGTTGATGTCCATATAAAAAATGTCCGCAAAAAAATTAATATAAAACTAATTCAAACTGTGAAGGGTGTGGGTTATAAAATAGACGATGAATGGGGTGGTCGTTAGATGTTAAAAAAAAGAGGCATTACCCGCCATACATTCCTATTCACCTCATTATTAATTTCCTTAGTTATTGTTATTTCATTTGGTATCTTGTATATCGCTCTGCCAGATTACTATTTTTATTCCAAACATAAAAAGCTCGAGGATCATGCAGAAAACCTGGTGACAGACATAAAATCTGCTCATACTCAAAAGGAAATAAACGAATTAATAAAACAGTTTTCTGCCTTAAATAATGCTCATGTGACCGTGTATGATGAAAAGGATGAATTAATTGTCGAACTTTCAACCCCATTTAGTTTATATGTTAACCATTTGGGAGACCTCCCGAGGGTAAGGGTTAAAATACAAGATAACTCTGACAATCATGATACCTATAAAAAAAGAGAAGTTATCATTATGCGTAATAAAGTAGATTCTATTGAACTTCGAAAAGATATAGGGGTTCATGATATAGGCTTTATTAAAATTAGTGGAACGATGCAGCCGATTAATGAAGCTAAGAATGTAATCATATCACTAATACCTTATCTTTTACTTGTA
Source organism: Schinkia azotoformans (assembly GCF_035811335.1). Classification (NCBI taxonomy): domain Bacteria; kingdom Bacillati; phylum Bacillota; class Bacilli; order Caryophanales; family Bacillaceae; genus Schinkia; species Schinkia azotoformans. Next base: position 7,384 of record NZ_JARSMD010000039.1, on the reverse strand, counting down.
GATATTCTTATTGCGCTCATCGCGGCTTATCTGTATTCAAAGAAAATTACAAAACCTATTGTAGCCCTTTCCGATACGGCAAGGCATATGCAGACCTTAACACCCGGTATCACCTCTGGGTTACGTACAAAGGATGAACTAGGAGAGTTGTCGGAAAATCTCGATTTATTATATGAAAAGCTTTGTTCCAATATTGAAAATTTAAAAAAAGAAAAGGATAAAGTAACTGAACTAGAAAAGTCAAAAACTGACTTTATGCGTGCGGCCAGTCATGAACTAAAAACGCCAATATCCGCCCTAAACGGTATTGTTGAAGGGATGATTGATAATGTAGGTGTGTATAAGGATAAGGAGCAATATCTTCTCAAAAGCAAAAAATTAATTGACAATTTATCGTATCTACTCAATGAAATATTAGAGGCATCAAAGCTTCATGTAAATGAAAGCCTACTTAAGATGGAACCAATCAACCTACAAGAAATAATAAAAGGAGCCCTAGAGGATAATCAATTATTTATTGATGAAAAACAGCTGTACATTGATTTGGAAGAAATCCATTATAGGATTGAATCAGATTATCCTATTTTAAAAACGGTTATTTCAAATATTGTATCAAATGCTGTGAGATATACAGTTGAAAAGGGCATTATTCGTATATCCATGACAGACGAAGCAGATTTCTATTGTTTGTCAGTTGAAAACCAATGTGAGAAGATTCCGGAGAATGATCTGCAGAAGCTGTTTGAGCCATTTTACACACGAAATTATAGCAGAACGAAAGATAAAAGTGGAACAGGTTTAGGTTTATATATCGTTAAAGGAAATCTTGAAAAGCTCGGGTTGCCTTATACAATAGAAAACACCTCTTTAGGTTTTACATTTAATATATATTTTGAAAAGACTGCTCAATAGGAGCAGTTTTTTTCTGTGAAAATAAATAGGCTCCGCTGCATGCATCCACTTCGCTTTCCGCGGGTGATCAGTGAGCCTCCTCGTCGTACCTCCTGCGGGGGTCTTTTTCATGGATGACACCTTTTTATCCCGCCTTAACGGGCAGTAAGACTCCCACCTCAAGATTCTGAGTATACAAAGAAGATAGGTGGGAGATCAACTGCCCGTAAAGGTCCGATTGGTTCAACTAACCATCAGTAGGGGATGAGGAAAACCCCCACTGATGGTAGTTTCACTTTATTGGCATTGCTTCATAGCAACTACATATTGGCTCCATATTAACTTTATATAAAAATTCTATACTGCATGTAAGTCAGGTCAAGAGTATGCATAAAAGCGTGCTTGATGATGACGTGAGCCAAATAATTTTGAGGAGGAAGAAGGATGAAAAGAATTCTATCAATACTATTATCGCTGACGATGTTCCTATCTGTGGCTGCCTGTAGCATCGACAGCCAAAACCATTCTGAAGGAACAAAGGGCAGTGGTGATGAAACAGAAAATGAAATTGCGTCTATTCTAGAAGGAGACATAGCAGGGGAAATTACTGTTTCCTCTTATGATTCTACGTTTTATAAAAGCTATTTAGAGGAAGCTGCTATTGCTTTTGAAGCGAAATATCCAGGTACAAAGGTTACCATCGATACATTTTCACAGGCTCCCGATGTTAAAACCGATGGCAAGGGTAAGAAGGTGATTACGAGCAACATCGATCAAAAAAGTCAAGACGACTACATTAGTCGGGTGAATACAGAGTTAATGACAGGTGAAGGAGCCGATGTACTGGCCATGGATATCCTGCCTTATTATAAATATGCGGATAATGGGCAGATTGAAGATTTACGTTTATATATGGAACAGGACAAAACTTTTAATCAGGATCAATATCGTCAGAATATCCTAGAAGCCGTTCGCTATAAAGGAGGGCAATATATTTTTCCATTAGATTATTCCTTTGACTTTATTAGCTATGACAAAACCTTGCTACAATCTGACAAACAAAGTGCTTTCCAGCCTGATGGTCGCTATTCCTATGAACAATTAATTGAAATGGGACAGAGTTCATTTACGGAAGTAAATACTAATCATCCGCCAAGCCCTGTAAAAATGTTTAGTCTTTTCAGTGGGGCAGGCAAGAGTAATAGCATTTTTAACCAGCTTTTTACCTTAGACTATGATGATTTTGTTGATATTGAAAATCGTACGGCAAACTTCAAGGATGGTACCTTTGTGAACCTTCTGGAAAAAGCAAAAGAATATGAAGAAGAAGGATATTTAAATATATCTACGCAAAATGGCAAAACGGATATGTCGGATGTCCTACGGAAAAATGCTTCCCAAGAATATATTTATAAAATACATAAGGACCCTATGCTTCTTCAAGCCTTCGATGATAGCAATAAGAAAAAATCTATCGTCAATATAGGGGGAAGTGCCATTTTCGAAGAGGATGATGCTATAGCTGGGATTCTACAAAATAATGAAAATGAAATCGCCTTTGATTTTACACAAGCCTATGCCTTAAATTCCCATTCTGATAATAAGAAGACTGCTTGGGAATTCATTAAATTTCTGGCTAGTGAAGAAATCCAAACATCATTTAATTTAGTGGGCCGCCCTATCAATAATAAGGCAAATGAGGAAAAATCAAAGTTGCAAATGACAGGCGAATTATATGCGTCTGAGAAAAATACCGACACATTGGAATTGAATGAAGAGCAAACCAAGCTATTTCACAACTATATGGATGCCATCAATAAATATTCGAATATGCTGAATACGTATATGTTGCAGGATACCGTCATTAATCAAATGGTAAATGCAGAAGTTAAATACTTTTTCGATGGAAGTAAGTCGGCAGATGATGTAGCGAATATACTCCAGAATAGAGTAGAGCTGTATTTACATGAATAGAGGTATGCTTTCCAAAATAAGAAGTATAAATCCCGTTTTCGTATTTATACTTCCGGGACTTTTAGGATTCACTATCTTTTATATTTGGCCCTTTATTTTATCTTTGGAGTATGCCTTTGTTGACCAAGCGGTGAATGGAAGCTTTGTCGGCTTACAAAATTTTATCGATTTGCTTCACAATAAACCCTATCTCAATGGACTAAAAAATACTGTTCTATTTATTTTGATTTGTGTACCCCTAAATATTTTTCTATCTTTAGGGGTGGCAACTTTAATTAAGAAGACAAACAAATTCAAAGCTCTTTTTATTCTAATATTTTTAATTCCATTGGTTATTCCATCAGGCTCAATGGTGTTCTTTTGGAAAATGTTTTTTGATTATCATGGTTATTTGAATCATATTTTGTTTCAAATGGGACTAGATAAGGTCAACTGGCTTGAAACCTCAAATGCAAGGTATGTAGTCGTTCTACTATTTATATGGAAAAATCTCGGGTATAACGTCATCTTGTTTTTGGCTGGTTTAAGTTCCATTCCAAAAGAATACTATGAAGCAGCCAAGATTGACGGTGCTGGACCGTTCCATGAATTCATTCATATTACGCTAGTCAATTTGGTTCCCACTTTTTTTCTAGTCATTATTATGTCTATTATCAATTCCTTTAACGTCTTTAAAGAAATTTATTTGATTACAGGTAGCTATCCCCATGAAAGTATCTATATGCTGCAGCATTTTATGAATAATATGTTCAGCTCGCTTCATTATCAAAAATTATCGACAGCGACTTGTATTTTAATCCTAATGATAGGAGTCGTGACACAATGTCTATTTAAAATCGAAAGGAAGTTAACAAAATGAGGACTACGCTTGTTAGAAACTATCATACTATCATTTTATGTATGTTGTCCTATTTGATTCTATTTCCATTGTTCATAACATTTTCAAATTCATTTATGTCTGAAAATGAAATAGGACTCCATTATGCCACTACTTTATCTGATTTTGATATATCGGCCGGTATCGAAGATAATTTCGTTGAGATGAACCTAATTCCGAATGAAGCTACCGTTGAGCAATACAGAGAAACGCTTATTAATCAGCCCTCCTTCCTAATGCTGTTAATGAATTCATTGAAAATCACAGTTCCAGTAGTCATAGGAAATGTAATAGTATCGCTTTTGACAGCATACGGATTTACGATATGGAAGTGGAAATACAAGGAAGCCGTTTTCTACATCTATATATTTGTTATGCTAATGCCGCTTCAGGCCGTTTTGGTACCTAATTATATGATTGCAGATATGATTAACACGAAAGACAGCTATCTGGCTATTATTTTGCCAGGCATCTTTTCCCCATTTGGGACATTTTTGCTGCGTCAAAGCATGAAGGCAATTCCTGTAGAATATTTTGAAGCAGCAGCCATTGACGGAGCCGGTCTGTATTATACGTTCATCCACATTGTGATTCCCCAAATGAAATCTGGCATCGCTGCCCTTTCCATGCTTGTTTTTATCGAGTATTGGAATGTAGTGGAGCAGGTCATTATATTCATTAAAGATTATTATCGGGAACCATTGTCTGTTTATTTATCAAGAATTGCTGAAGGTAGAATTGGGATTATATTTGCGGCTTCTGTGATTTATATGGTTCTGCCATTATGGTTTTTATTAGTAGGACAGAAAAATTTAGAAAAAGGGATAGAGTTGTCAGGAATCAAATAATAAAAAAAAAGCAAGCACGGTGATGATATGGATACGATAACGAAAATTAGAAGAAAATTTAATATAAAGGGTGTAGGTGCGCTATTAATCGTTTTTCTACTTATCTTACTTTTTTTATCCAAAACAATTTATTACTATAACCTCCCGAAGGTAACAGCGGCATCTCCTCTTAGCGGAAACTTAAGTCATTATGAAACAACCTCCGGCATTGTGCAATGGGCAAATACAGAAGACATCTATTCCGAAGTAGAAGGGACTATCGAAGAAATATTCGTTGAAGAAGGCGAGAGGATAACAAAGGGACAACCATTATTTCATCTTCAAAATGATAAAGCAGAGATTGTGAACAGGTTAAAGGAAATCGAGATAAACAAGAAAAAGCTGCAGGTTGAATTGGAAGAAATCGAAATGCAAATAAACGATGCCAAAAATGTTATTTCTCACCCAACAGCTGCTAACGATCTAGTAAAAATAGACATCCAAATAAGTAAATTAGAAAGTCAACGCAATAGCGCTGAAGACGAATATAACAAATACAAGATTTTATATGAAGAAGGGGCGATTTCAAAGCAGGAGTTGGATAATAAAAAAACCATATTACAAAACTTGGAATATGATTGGCAGAGCCTAAAAAATGAATATGAAAAGGTGTACAAAGCCTATCAGGATGACCTCAGTGCTCTCAATCAAGGTTTAGCATCCAAGAAACTCGATTTCACTAATCTCCTAAATCAAGAGGACATCTATAAAAAGGAATTATCAGACTATGAAAATAATACCGTTGTGACAGCTCCAAGGGATGCAACTGTCATTTTAATTCCTGTTAAGAAGGGTCAATATATAAATTCTAATCAACGAATGATGAGCTTTGGTGTTGGGAATGATTTTGAAATCATTGGTGAAATTCCTTTGGATAACAATTTTATTGCGATTGACGATACATGTCAATTGACCAATTCATCACATGCATTTGAAGGTGTGGTGACCCAAATAACAGCTACTGAAAATAGTAAACAAGTTAAAGCAATCTTCACATCAGATGAAGTGACCTTAGGTGAAACCTTTGAAATTGAGTTTTCAAAAGAAAGCACAACCTCTTATACGATAGTACCTAATGGTGCCATTAATAAAGATACGGATGGATATTTTATCTATCTCATTAAAAAGCGGAAAGGAATGTTAGGTGACGAGTATTATGTTAAGAAAGCCTATGTATATATTGGGAGTTCTGATCATGATAATACTGTTATTACAAAAGGAATCGACATGTTTGAACCGATTGTATTACTAAGTGATCAGCCATTCTCAGATGGAGAAATCGTCAAAGTGGAAAATGTAGGTGATTTTTTTGCGGAATAAATATAGAATTCCTACGCTTCTCCTGTTGATTCTAGTAATTGGCTGTCAATTCTTTATAGCTCTAGTGGTCAATGAAAAAGGATTTGAAAACTATCTCCTATCTGTCCCCAAACCCTACACAGCGGCTGCTCTTCATGTAGACAAAGTCGAGCAAATAAATGAGGACCATTTCTTACTTACCTACGAAGTAAATAAGGAAGAAACCGTTACGTCCATAAATGCCAACCATAGTGTAGTGCTGAAAGGAACAAATTATACGTACCCCATTGTCATGGGATATCGTTTTATGAACGGGAGCTTTTTTACTCAATCGATGCAGAAACAAAAAAGTAAAAATGTCGTATTAAATGAGTTAGCTGCCTTCGAATTGTTTGGGAATGAAAACATTGTAAAAAATAAAATTTCTTGGCATGGTGAGTCTTTTACAATCGTTGGCGTTATTCGTGATGGAGATCAAGAAAATAAAAATATTTACATCCCTTTAGAATTTTTAAGCGAAAGCCCAACTACAATTTTGACACCCATAGATGATAAGAAAGGAATAACGGAGGCATATATAAAGAATGAATTGAAAGAAGCGGGTGTAATGGATAGTAGTCATGATTTTATTAATGTAGGTGAAGCAAGACGAATGACTCAAGAACTGGCAATAATAGCCATCCTATTATTTTTCAATGCTGTTCTCCTTCTTTTAGTAAAGTCAGGGATGACAAGCTTGATGAATTCATGGAAAGCTATGAAAGACTTACTAGCACAATATTATTTTACAGAGATTTTACAAAAAAAGCCCACTACTATTTACAGTTTAATAGGAAGATTCATATATACTGCGTTTTGTACATCCCTCATTGTTTATATAGCTGTTACTATCTTTAAGATTTGTATCGATTGGAATATTGACGTGAATCTATTTTTAGAACTTCAATTTGATAGTTTTATGAATAAAATACAATTTATGAAGTATGCTTTGTTATCTTCCTTACTAGCTTTTAGCACGTCCGTCGTCGTTTTAATCCTATGGTTTCTATCAGTCTGTAAAAATAAAACTCCTAGACCCAATGCTTAAAATGGTTATAAATAGGAATGGGGTCAATTTAGGAGGACTACTTATGACAAACCAGGAAAAGAGGTTTGTCTTTTTATTTGTAAAACATCATGTGCAAACGTCATTGCAAATACTTACAGTTTTAGACCTTTTTTACAAAAATGTGGAAAATTGTAGAGAAAGAGGATGGTTGGGTTAAAAAATAAGGGAATTGGAATGCTCTATTGTGGTGAAGATGCAGAGCAGAATGGAAAGAATTTGTGAGTAAACGATTCTAGCAAAATACTATCATTCCTAATAAAAGTGTTATAATAATAAAAAAGAGGTCGGAGTGATATTAATGGAAGAAACTTTAGGATTAATTCTTAATGACTCAACTTTCGCACCAAT
>NZ_JARSMD010000038.1:0-3242 GCF_035811335.1 Schinkia azotoformans | reverse complement strand
TGTAAACACGCACTTTATTTCATCTCAAAAGCCAGTAATTTTTTCAAATTCCTTCAGAATAATGACTATACATCCTCTGGGGTAATATGCTAAATTTTTTGCATATTATGAAGGAGGAATTTTTTATGGTTATTGTACATGACTTCGGAATCGATCTATTAACCTATCATCAAAGGGGGAAAGGGAATGATTTCCCTATTTTCACTAAGTGCAACCATTGCCATTCGAGGGGAACGCTCCATCGCCATGGCTTTTATCATCGTTTTGGTATTACAGAGGACCAAACTTTGGCCATCCCTATTTGCCGCATCAAGTGTACGAGCTGCTTAAAGACTTTTTCTATTCTTCCAAGCTTTCTCATTCCTTACTTCCAGCACACCATTCATACCGTAATCGCAAGATTACTGGCATTAATAGAGGGGAAAAAAGCAAACGGCATCCGACAACTCTTAGCCTTTTATTATAAGCGGTATATGAAACAATTAAATTGGGTTCACATGGTTTTTGTTGATTGGGGATACGTAGTTCAGTTTTCAGGAGACTTAAAAGAAGAAGCCATAAAATATTTAAAAATGATCCTTGATTTTGGCGAATCACCCTTCTTTCGAAGGTCACGGGGTCATTTATCTACATACTTTATGGCACCTCCATTTTATCATATATAGGGCTAGAAAAAATAGAGGCTTTCCCACATACCTTTTGCATCGTCAAATTACGACGAAAAAAGTAGAATAAAACATGGATAACCGGTTGTCCTTCTTAAAAAAGGAGGAAGAATTCCATGACAGAAAAAGAACGTGAACAAGTAGCTTTATTTAGGTACGGCTTGATTGCCCCACTATTAAATGGGCAAGTGGATCCAAAAGAATACTCTTTGGAATTGGAGGACAAAATCCATTCTGTTCCTTATTATGGCGAACGAAAGGTTGCAGTTAAAACAGTAAAGGAGTGGCTCCTGAACTATCGTAGAAATGGTTTTGAAGCTTTAAAACCGAAGAAACGAGCGGATCGAGGGAATTCTCGAAGACTATCGCCTGAAGACCAAGATCAAATTCTAGATATAAGAAAAAAATCTCTCCATATGCCTGTTAGTGTTTTCTACGAACAACTAATTGAGCATGGAGAGATAAACAAAATCGAAATATCTTACTCTACTATAAATAGATTACTAAAAAAACACAACCTTGTAGGGAAAAATAATGTTGCCACTCCCGAAAGAAAACGTTTTGCCCATGATAAGGTAAATGTATTATGGCAGGCGGATTTGTCTCATGGCCCTTACGTACCTATTGATGGGAAAAGGAAGAAAACATTTTTAATTGCCTATATTGATGATTGTTCAAGGCTCGTTCCGTTTGGACAATTTTTCTCATCTGAGAAATTTGATGGATTAAGAGTTGTAACCAAAGAAGCCTTACTACGTAGAGGGAAACCAACGATTATTTACGCAGATAATGGGAAAATCTATCGTTCTGAAACTCTGCAATATGCATGTGCACAGATAGGGATCACACTAGCTCATACAATGCCTTATGATCCCCGTGCAAAGGGAAAAATTGAAAGGTTCTTCAAAACCGTTCAAACGCGGTTTTACCCACTATTACAAGCTGAGCCATCTCATTCATTGGAAGAGTTAAATGAAAGATTTTGGCGCTGGTTAGAGGAAGATTATCACAGGCGTGTCCATGCATCTTTAGATGGTAAAACTCCTCATGAAGTCTTCCAATCTCAATTGGAACATGTGGCATTTTTAGAGGATACAACGATTCTAGACACCATCTTTTTGAAACGGGAACAGAGGAAAGTAAAAGCCGACGGGACTATAACATTAAATAAACAACTTTATGAAGTGCCACCTTGTTTTGTAGGTCATTCGATTGATGTTCGGATGGATGAAAAAGGAGTTTATATTTTTGAAGATGATAAGAAAGTGGCGGAAGCAGTCCCTGTGTCCATGAAGGACAATGCCCATGTCAAACGAGTTCGCTCACCTTTTTCAATGCCACAGTCAGTTGCGGCGGAGGAGGTAGAGGATCATGTATAAATCGTTTTATTCTTTATCTCAAGCTCCATTTTCAAAGGACTTACGTCCTTCTGATGCATTTCTTTCTACAGATTATCAAGGAGCACTTGGGGCACTCGATTATCTAAGAAAGTCCAAAGGAATGGGACTCCTTATTGGAGACCCCGGTGTAGGAAAAACATTTACGTTGCGATCCTTCAAGGATTCGCTGAATCCTTCTCTATATCATGTAATCTATTTCCCTCTTTCCACAGGAGGCGTCATGGATTTTTATCGTGGCTTGGTGTACGGATTAGGAGAAGAACCAAAGTTTCGCAAGGTGGACCTTTTCCGGCAGATTCAACAAGGGATTGAACGAATGGCTGGGGATCGGAAGATCACACCTGTCTTTATTTTAGATGAAATGCACATGGCAAAAGATGCATTTTTACAGGATTTAGCACTTTTATTTAACTTTCAAATGGATTCTACGAATCCTTTTATCCTTATTTTATCTGGATTACCACACCTAAAAACACGATTAACCTTAAATCATCATCGTCCTCTTTCTCAGAGGATAATTATGAAGTACGAAATTCAACCATTATCGAAAGAGGAAGTAATGGCTTATATTGATCATCACATGAAGATGGCAGGAGCTAAGATGCCTATTTTTACGGATGCAGCCATAGAAGCCATTGCATTACGTTCACAAGGTTGGTCTCGAGTTATTAATGTGTTAACGGTTAATAGTTTATTATTTGGATCTCAACTTAAAAAGGACCAAATTGATGAGGAAATCGTAAGATTAGCGATTGAGGATAGTGGTCTATCATGAAAAGAGGGATTTTGGTTTTTGACCAATGCGACCAACAGTGGAGAGTATGGATTGGACAACAGTCCTACTGGATAGACCAAGGTTATACATTTGAGTTACGAATTCTAAACAGGTATTACAAGGCTTTTTTGGAGTATGATTCCGATTGGTTTATTACTCTTAATAATGATGTCAAGTTTATCCTTCATACTCATGAAGTTTATAAGATTCGGATAGATATGAATGATTATATAGAATTTAATCTCCCCTTTTAGAAGGGGATTTTTTCCTTCATTATTAGCTGAAACAATTTGAACATAATTTTGCACATTCCGAAATAAAGTGAAAAAAATTGCACATTATTTCAGATTTTCCGCCGAATTAAAGTGGAAAAGGGAATCCGGAATAATGTGCCCGTTTACA
>NZ_JARSMD010000037.1:0-14573 GCF_035811335.1 Schinkia azotoformans | reverse complement strand
AAAGCTAGTGTTCCCGACCCTCTGGCACACCACCGGCCCCATGTCCTGAAATATGTGAAATTTTAAGTTGACGTATAATTATTTAGGGTATAATATACCCATATAGGTATTATGGTATATTTTTCTAGGGAGGGGACTTTAATGAAGGGTTGGATAAAAATTATTGTTTTTCTCATCATCCCTGTAACGGCATTTTTATTAATTTTATCTGGCATTTTTAATGAAAAAGTAGAGCCAGGGACAAAGCTGGTGGAAGCTGAGCAGGTGGATGGGATTGAAATCGGGAAAGTAAATAGTGAGACGTATAATACCGGCAATAAAGTATTTGGATCTATAGTCTCGGATGAGAATGCAAAGATTGCATCAGAAATTATGGCGAATGTTAGTAATGTTCTTGTGAAAAGTGGTGACTTTGTAAAACAAGGGCAGACATTGGTGTTGCTGGATAATGAAAAAGTGAACGCATCGTTAAATCAAGTTTCAGCCAATATAGATACTGTAAAAGCAAAGGTTAAAAGTATTGATGAAACAATTAAACAAGTCGAAGCGGCTGTGACAAAGGCACAGGCAGATTTAACTTTAAAAGAAAAAATGTATAGCCGTATGACAAGTTTGTATGAGGCAGGAGCTGTTAGTCTGCAAGAAAAAGACGAAGCTGAAACAGCGTATCTTGCAGCAAAAGCACAGTTGGCAGAAGCGGAAGCTAAGCTAGCAACAACAAAAGCCAATCGCACAGAAGTGTTGGCGAACTTAGGTGTTGCGGAAGCTGCCTACAATTCAGCCAGCATTAGTGTTCAAGATGCAACGATAACGGCACCATTTGACGGAGTCGTGGTTGAAACGGTTGTGGACACAGGTGACATGGTGAATCCAGGTATGCCATTACTCACAGTAGAAAAAGCACCTTATTACTTGGAAGTTTTCGTTGATGAGCGTAAGCAAAGCGAGATTAAGATTGGAGATCAAATTTCAGTGACAATTGACGCTTTGCAAAATACCGTGCAGGGCAGGGTAACGGAAATCACCCCAAAGATCGATCCAGCAAGCCGCACCTTTAGGGTGAAAATTGAAGTTCCGCAAACAGCGGGTAAGTTAAAGAGCGGCATGTTTGGCTATGCTATTTTTCCTGAAGGGGATCAAAATGGAATATTTATTCCTAAAACAGCTATCTATTATTGGTCGCAATTAACTGCCGTCTTTGTTGTCGACGATCAAGGCATTGCTCATCTTCGTTATGTGCAGCTTGGTAAAGAACAGGATCAAACAGTTGAAGTACTAAGCGGATTAAATCCGGGCGAACGCATCGTTCTGTCCAACATTGAAAAGGTCAAGGATGGCGTACGGGTGGTGGCTGCCGAATGAAAAACGACTACGAAAAAAGCGAAAAGATAGGATTATCCGGTAAAATTGCGAGAGCATTCATTGATTCAAAGCTGACACCATTGCTTGTCATTGCTGTGCTCTTACTCGGGGTTTTCGCGGTGTTAAATACGCCGCGGGAAGAAGAACCGCAAATATCTGTACCGATGGTCGATATCTATATCGCCTATCCAGGACATACGGCCGAAGATATTGAAAATCGAATTACAAAAGTAATGGAAAAGAAGCTATGGGAAATTGATGGCATCGAATATATTTATTCTACATCAACACCGGGCATGGCCAACTTCATTACACGATTTGAAGTAGGCGCGGATTTAGATCAAAGCTTAGTCCGTCTCTATAATAAGCTCATGTCCAATATCGATGAGCTTCCTGAAGGCGCAATGGAGCCGCTTGTCAAGCCGATTACGATCGATGATGTTCCCATTGTATCTTACACACTGTGGAGTGATCAGCATACACATTATGATATAAAAAGAATCGCCGATGTCGTCGCAGATGAAATCAACAAAATCGAAAATGTCTCGAAAACGGAAGTCATTGGTGGGCTTAACCGAGAAATCCTCATTCGAATTGATCCAAATCGCTTGGCAAGCTACGGCATTTCCCCGATTGCCATTGAACAAACAGTAAGGCAGGCCAATATTTCATTGCCATCTGGAGAATTTGATCAAGGAAACAAAGAATATAAAGTAAAAACAGGTCAGTATATTCAAAATAAAACCGAAATTGAAAACTTAGTAATCGGCATTTATGAAAACCGTCCCGTGTATGTGAAGGATGTGGCAACTGTAAAAGATGGACCGGGAGAAGTTACGAATTATGTCCTTCTTGGTGCAGGTCCAATGGCAGAAGAAAAGCATATTGAGAAAGAGCAAGGTGAAATTTATCCTGCTGTTACGATATCTGTTTCGAAAAAACCAAACACAAATGCAGTTTGGATTGCTGATAATGTAGAGAAGAAAATCGAAGACCTGAAAGGAAAAGTGATCCCACAAGAGATTCAAGTGACATCAACACGGAATTATGGTGAAACAGCGGAAGAAAAGGCAAACGAATTAATCAAGCACCTCCTCATTGCGACACTGTCTGTTACGCTTTTAATTGGTGTAGTTCTAGGGGTGCGTGAAGCCATTGTTGTTGGAATTGCCGTGCCGGTTACATTGGCACTAGCTTTATTCCTCAGTAAAATGTATGGCTACACCTTAAACCGCGTAACTTTATTCGCACTGATTTTTGCGATCGGGATTCTCGTCGATGATGCGATCGTTGTTGTTGAAAACATCCATCGCTGGTTCCAAAAAGGAACGCATAAGCCATTGAAGGCAGCAATACTAGCCGTCGATGAAGTAGGAAACCCAACAATCTTGGCCACTTTCACTGTTATCGCAACACTAATGCCGATGGCTTTCGTTGGTGGATTAATGGGACCATACATGGCACCGATTCCGATTAATGCATCAGTGGCGATGTTCTTCTCATTGCTTGTTGCCTTTATTGTCACACCGTGGTTTGCTTATCGTTTCTTAAAAAAGACACCAGGTCAAAGAGAGCAGGCATTTGAACGTCATAACTTAAAAGGATATTCCAAATGGTATGCGAATACAATTCAGCAAATGCTTCTAAATAAAGGTAAAAGATTCGTATTTTTACTTGGTGTTATTGGGTTACTGTTAGGCTCATTTACGTTTTTCTATACAAAGGCAGTACCTATGAAAATGATGCCGTTTGATAACAAAAGTGAAATTCAAGTTGTCATTGATATGCCGGAAGGTTCGACATTGGAAGGGACAGCAGCAGCAACAAAAGCAATGGGCCAATATATATCTACTATAAATGAAGTAACAGATTATGAAATGTATATTGGTGCAGCATCACCGTTCAATTTTAATGGGCTTGTTCGTCACTATTATTTACGTTCAGACAAACACGAGGCTGATATCCAAATCAATCTTGTAGAAAAAACAAACCGGAAAGATCAAAGTCATGATATTGCCAAACGAATCCGTCCTGATATTCAAAAGATTGCAGGTGAGTATGGCGCTAATGCCAAAGTTGTAGAAGTACCACCAGGACCACCGGTATTATCAACACTTGTGTTAGAGATTTATGGCAATGACCGGGAAGAGCAATTTGAAGTAGCTCGCAAGGCTGAGAAAATTTTTAAAGAAACAGAAGGCGTTGTCGACGTCGATACGTACATGGAAGATATTCAAACGCAATATAGTTTCTCGATTAAAGAAAAAGCAAGGCTTAATGGTATTTCAGACGAGCAAATCGTCAAAACGATTCAAATGATGGTGGATGGAGCATCTGTTGGATTAATTCACCCTGAACATGAATTAAATCCAGTCCAGATTAAAATTCAGCCAGAAAAAGGTGACCGAGCCAATCTGGAGGATATAAAGAGCATTCAAATTCCAACAGCAGAAGGTAAACTGATTCCATTGGCAGAGCTTGTTGACATTCAAGAAGGACAGGTTGAACAACCTCTTTACCGGAAAAACCTACAAAGTGTCACCTATGTTGTCGGTGATGTTGCCGGTTATGAGGAAAGCCCAGCCTATTCGATGGCAAAAATGTGGGATAAAATCGGAGCGATTGAAACAGCTTCCGGTACAAAAATTGAACAATACCTAACTCATCAGCCATGGTTAGAAGATGATAGTAAGATGAAGTGGGATGGCGAATGGCAAATCACGTACGAAGTATTCCGCGATTTAGGGCTTGCCTTTGCTGTAGCGTTGATTGTCATGTACCTGCTTGTAACGGGGTGGTTCCAGTCCTTTATTACGCCGCTTATTATCATGTCACCAATTCCGTTGACATTGATTGGCGTCATCCCAGGTCACTGGTTGTTTGGCGCCTTCTTCACGGCGACGTCCATGATTGGGGTAATCGCCTTAGCAGGGATTATCGTTAGAAACTCGATTCTATTAGTAGAGTTTACAATCATGCGCCGTAAGGAAGGGGCAACATTATCGGATGCAGTCATTGAAGCGGGAATCGTCCGAGCTAAGCCGATTATTTTAACAGCAGCAGCCGTAGTAATCGGAGCCATTGTGATTTTATTCGACCCGATCTTCTCCGGACTTGCCATTTCGTTAATGTTTGGAACGATTGCCTCAACTGTGTTAACGCTATTCGTAATACCAGTATTATATTGTATGGTAGAAACAAAGCGGGCACAGATTAAACATCGAAAAGATAAAGACTGCACAATAGAGTGTGCAGATGATGTTAGAGGGATGTAGGTGGGCAAAAAAATGTTGTTCATGGAGAGCCTGCGCTCTCCATGTCAATAGCTTTTGATACTAAATCTAGTATGCTATAATTGGTCAAAAGTACATTGGAAAAGGAGACCACTACATATGTTAAATATTAATGAAATAAAAAAAATCATCCCACACCGTTATCCCTTCCTATTAGTAGACCGTATACTTGAAGTCGAAGACGGCAAGCGAGCGGTTGGCTACAAAAACATCACAGCTAACGAAGAATTCTTCAATGGCCATTTTCCTGATTACCCAGTCATGCCTGGCGTTCTCATTGTTGAAGCGCTAGCTCAAGTTGGTGCTGTTGCCATGCTCAAGCTTCCTGATAATCAAGGACGCCTTGCCTTCTTTGCAGGAATCGATAACTGTCGTTTCAAAAGACAAGTAGTGCCAGGGGATCAACTTCGCTTAGAAGTAGAAATGACAAGGGTAAAAGGAAAGATTGGAAAAGGAAAAGGAATTGCAACGGTAGATGGTGAATTAGTTTGTGAGACGGAAATTATGTTTGCGTTAGGGGATAAACAGTAATTAATAAGTTTGAGGTGGAAGTCAGATCGATAAATGTATCTGACTTTTTGCCGTTGTAACACTTCTGTAACGAAAGTAAGCAAACCTTAACTGTACCTTTGGCATATTTTCACATATAATCAAGTATAGATAGATATTGTGAGAGGAAACACAAAGTAAATGCTTTTACAATGATCTATAGATCAATAGCTTTGAATTAAGCCAAAGCGAATTGTGTATGTATGATTTCAATCTAACAGAATAACAAGTTATCAATGAAATTCTATTAATATTACATTTGTGTAACATGGTAGAAAATTGTTGCATCTTGTAGCTAAAACATCCTATAATAGGAATGTGCTAACATTAAAGGGTAAATTCCTTAAAGAGGCACAGTGGTTAAAATGAAGTTGACAAATTGTCTAACTTATTTCTTGTAATATTTTTGTATTAGTAGAAAAGGTTGACAATTGTGAATTTCAGTACTATACTACACAATGGAACTTTATTTCTAGGTATTTACTAACCCAAGGGAACAATTCTATTAATCTTGTTACATAAGAAGTTATGAAGCTGTTCTTTTGGTTTAGTGAAAATATAAAATTTCAACCAATCATAGGGAGGATAAGAAATTATGAATAAAACTTTAAAAGTTATGACTTCTGCAGCTTTATTAGCTGGCGTTGTAGCTCCTGTAGCTGTAACAACTGTTGATGCTGCAAATACTAAGAATATTGTTGATAAGGTATTATATGTTGCTGATGATTACGATGCTACAGACCTAAATAATCCAAACAACTTAATCATTAGAGCAGATGATATGGATATCGCGACTACTGGTGATACGTTTAGATTATCATTGCCAAGTGGCGTGAATTGGTCAGATGGTTATTTTACAGAAGATAAACTTATCGATAACGATCAATTAACAGTTGTTTCAAGAACTGACCGTGATTTAGAACTTAGAATAGAGAAAAAAATTGCAAAAGGCGCTGGCGAATATAAAATCCCATTATATTTTGAAGTTGATGGAGCAGAAGGTGATGTTAAAGTAACTGTTGATCCAAGAGATTCAGTTCTTTCAGGTGGTCAATATACGATCGCTGTTATTGGTGGAGGTAAAACAACAGCATCAATTGCTTCTGTAAAAACAATTAAAGACGGCGGACAAATTGATGATATGCGCATAGATGAAACATCTCTTGGCGCACTTTACAATGGTGGCTCAAAGCAAAAAATCACATTAACTTTACCATCTAATTTTAAATGGGATAAAAATATCAGCAGCTCTAATATTAGCCTTGGTGGTGGATTTACTGAAGCTGGCGTAATTGATGTTAAAAATGATTTAACTGTAACTCCGAAGGATAATAAATTAACGATTGAATTCAAATTCAGTAAACAAGCATCAAAAATTGGTACATTCTATATTAAAGGTTTGAAAATCGACGCTGACAAACGCGCTGAATTTGGCGATATCGAAGTTGATCTTGATGGTGATAAAGTATCAAGTGCTACTATTGTCGTTGCAAAATATGGCGATTTCGGTACAGATGCATCTTTAAAAGGTGATGTGCCAACACTATTAGCTGGTCGCTTAACAGATGACAAGAAAGATGTAGAAACTGTAGAAGTTCTTGTTAAAGAAACGGTTGCAGGCTCTTGGTTACCAGGTAGAAGCGTAGACGTAGAATTCCCAACTTGGGTAAAAGTTCTAGGTGTAGATGTTTCAGATGCTAAAAACATTAAAGATAAAAATGGAAATAACGCTAAGGTAGAAGACCTATTTAACAGTGATATCGAAGGAAAAAGCAATGAAATCAGCTTTGATTTACCATCTGATCTAAAAGATACTGATTCAAAAAGAGAATTTAAAGTTAAATTCTATGTATCTACAAAAGCTGATGTTGAAGGCGATGTAACAGTTAAAATCAGTGGTCGTGCAGGTATTGAAGTTCCTGAAACAGTAATTGCTAAAGTTGTTGCTCCAGTTAAAGTTGAAACAGAAAAAGTAGATGTAAGAACAGGTATTAAAGAGCAACCTCTTAAGGATATCGTAATTACTGAAGCTGTTAAAGGTGCTTTACTTGATGATAAAACAGTACAACTTAAACTTTCTAACGGTGAATTTACAGATAAAAAACCAAAAATCACTGTAAGTGAAGGAAACGTTAAGATCAAAGAGGATTCTATTAATGTTGATGGTGGAGTATTAACATTTGACATTGATGGTGAAAGCACAAGAGCTAGTAAAATTGTAGTTTCAGGACTAGCACTTGACCTTAACCGTTCAGTTCCTGAAGGTGAAGTAACAGTTGAAGTAGGTGGAGATGCTATCGTTCAAAACTCTACTTTCGGTGATGATTGGGCACTTTATAAAGCATTTGGTAAGAATGATGCTAAATTCGGTGATACAACATTCAAATATGATGCTAAAGACCCAGAATATGATCTTTCTGGTAAAGTAGACGCTGGTGAATTCGATCGTGACTACGTTGTGAAGAAAGCTGTTGCAACAGTTGTAACTCCAGCTGATGGTAATGCAACAGTTGTACCTGCAACATTCACAATTGGATCTACTACTTATAAAGTAGGCGAAGTTGAAAAAACAATGGACGTTGCTCCATTCGTAGAAGCTGGTCGTACATTTATGCCAGTTCGATATGTAGCTGAAGCTATCGGTATCAGCCAAGATAACATTCTTTGGGATCAAGCAACTCAAACAGCTACATTTATTAAAGCAGGAAATGTTGCACAATTAAAAGTTGGTTCTAAGACATTAACAGTTAACGGTGCAAACATCGCAATGGATTCTGCTGCAAAAGTTAAAGATGGACGTACAGTAATTCCTGTTCGTTTCGTAGCACAAGCTTTAGGTGCATCTGTTAACTATGACGAAACAAATCAAACAGTTACAGTTAAGTAATTAACCCTAAATAAGAGGGCCTCCATTAGGGGGTCCTTTTTTACTAGAATCTATATCCAATATATGGAGATGAAAAGATGAATAAAATATCAAAATGGGCTATAATCCCTTTGCTAGCAGGAACTCTAACTTTCCCGCAGCTCACACATGCAGAACAATCGTCAATCTCTGTTTATGTCGACGGCAATAAAGTTGTATTTGATCAAAATCCTGTTATTCATGGGGATATTACCTTAGTTCCTTTGCGCGGCGTTTTTGAAAAGTTAGGTGCAAAAGTCGATTGGGAACAGGCAACTCAAGCCGTAAAAGTTGCGAAAGAGGATAAAACGATCACGCTTAAAAAAGGCTCTAAAGATGCTTTTATAAACAATATCCTCCAAAAGCTAGATACAGAACCACAATTACTAAATAATCGAATAATGGTACCCCTACGCTTCATTAGTGAAACCCTTGACGCAAAAGTAGACTGGAATGGAACAACAAGAACAATTACGATTACACAGCCGACAAGTACACAACAAACGAGCACAAATAGTAATTCTAATAGTTCAATCCCTAAAAATGAAAATTCGACTACATTAACATATAATGATGCATTACAAAAGGCACTTGCCTATAGCTACGCGCTAAAAAATGCCGAAAAAGAAATTGATAAGGCGGATGAATCACGTGATGACTACGGTGAATTCTTCAGATACAGTGAACCATTCGGTACGGGTAATTCATTAGAGGATGCTCAAATAAGACAAATTTATTTAGGGATGTTATCAGCAGATGACAAAGTGAGAAAAGCAAAACGTGATCTCGAAACAACAAAAGAAGAAATCACATATCAAGTTAAACAGGCCTATAATGATGTCATTCAAAAAGAGGCAAGTAAGTTGTATAACGAAAAAGCTCTAGCAGTAGAAGAGTTGAACTTCAAGCTTGCAAAAGTTCAGTTAACACAAGGAGTTATTAGCCAAGTTCAATATGATCAATTAGCAAATAAGCTAGATGGAACGAAAAAGACATTAGAGGCATCAGAAAAGGCTTTATCACAAGCGAAAATTAAATTAAATCAATTAATGGGTGTATCAAGTAACAACACATATGCATTAGTAGATATCCCTGCATTTGAAACGATGGAAAATGCGGATGTTGATTATCAAATTACGAAAACATTAGAAAAGCACCCAACGATATTTGAACTAGAACAAGCAAAAAATCTTACCCAAAAATCACTTGATTTATATACGTATAACTCAGGTAGTATCGGTGAGAATTATGAAACAAAAAGAATTACCGTGTCTACTCTTGGAAATCAAATCGCTCAAACAAAAGATAGTATAGCTCAAGGCATCCGTACAACCTATTTAAATATTAAGAGCTTAGAAGACCAATATGCGATCTTACAAACCAATCTATCTAATGCAGAAAAAAGTTTACAAGTAACAAAAGTTCAATATGAAGTTGGTCAAACAACTGAATTAGATTTAAGACAAAAGGAGCTTCAATTAGCTGATCTTCAGTCGAAAATCACGGATACTATTGTGAAGTTAGATAGCCTTCATGCAGTATATGAAAAGCCATGGGTAGCAATGGGGGCATCCTCAACAGCTCAATAAGGAGGGAAACAGTACCATGAAAAACTACAAACAATTTATTGCCGGTGTTATTGTCGGTGGTGTCCTTTTGTCAGGAGGCAATGTATTAGCGAATAATGCTTCGCTGCCTAGTATAACAAATTGGGTTAAATACAAAATTAATGGCGAAGCAAAAGCGTTGCCTAGCGGCTATACGACATTAAATTATGAAGGACATACGTATGTACCAACACGTTTTATCGCCGAACAACTAGGTGCAGATGTTGAATGGGATGATCAAACAAAGACGGTTACAATTGATAAACCGGTTGATAACATTAATAAAGAAGTCGATGACCAAGAAAATACTTGCGATAAATCTGAAGACCCATCTAAACAAGATTCAACTAAATATGAAGCACTTCCAGTCTCTAAAACAATTAATGGTGTACGAGTAGAAGTATATTCAGTTGAGGATGATCCCAACTATACGAAGTTGTATGTTATCGTAAAAAATACAAATGAAAATCTTGTGCAATTAGACCAAGGTACAGCAAGTTTCCAATCGGAATTAGACACATACGCTAATAAGGATATCCGTGGCGGTGTTTTATATTGGAAAGATACCACTTGGTTTAAAGATATTGGTGAAGACCAAGATGCTAAGGGTTATATCATGTTACCACCAATACCAAAAGATGAAAGACAAGGTAAATTTACTGTTGAAGTTTTTGAAAATGGCTCAACTCAAAAAGTGATGAACTATGAGTTTGACATAAAGTGGTAAAGTGAGTTTTACTTGAGGAAACTTCTATAATTATTATAGAAGTTTCCTTTTTTTATACTAACTTTATATGTTACATCCTATTTATCTAGCAATTACATAAAGCAAGAAATGGTGGTATTTTAATGAAATTGGATATTGAAAAATGGATTAATAGATTAGACCCATTGGATAATGAAGCAAAAGAGTTATTTTCGGAATCTGTAATCTGCTACAAAATAGGAGCATACAGATCCGCATTTATCATGTCGTATCTTGCATTTAAAATTACACTAAAAAACAGAATTATAAATTGTTCCTATCGTCCAGAGGGTTTTAATGAGGGACGATGGCAATCAGTTATAATTAAGGAGTTAAATAATGAAGATAATTGGGAGAAACACCTTAATGATATAATAGTAGCTGATCCTAAAAAAGAGGGAAGTATAGCTATCATATTTTTTGAACAAAGAGAAATAGCAAAAAACGAATATGAATACTGGAAGAATGTAAGGAATCAGTGTGCACATGCAAAATCAGGGATAATAAATAGTTCAACTGTGGAGTGTTTTTGGAACTATCTTCAAGATAATTTAAGTAAATTTTATGTTCTTGGTGGAAAACAATATTTATTAGAAGAACTGTTAGAATATTATAGGTATCGAGTAGTTGAAAATAAAAATAAGTTAACTTTGTTAATACATGATATAGAGGTAGTATATGGCGAAAATGCATGTGAATTTTTTAAAGAGTTTAATGTAAGGTTTGAAAATCGCTACAGAATAATGGTAAACGATGAGAACCGTGATTTTTGGAAGGAGATTATTTATTCATCTCATGACAATATTCAAGAAGGATTTATCAAAAGTATAATGGAGAAAGAGTACTATTTTATACAATTCTATCGGATTTTCCCTGACATCTTAGAAAAAGCTATTTCATTCGATAATAAATTTATTTTAGATAAAGTGTCTAAATGGCTTGAATTATGGGAACCCGATTATAGAGGGGGAAATAACACCTTTTGGGATATTTTATATAAATTATTAAAGAAGAAGCCTGATGAAGTAAATATTGATATGATTTCAAGGAAAGTTGACTTAGATATAATTTCTAATGTGGACTTTGATATAGAGCAGCTGAAGTTATTAGAAGGATATAAAGTATTTGATAAATTTATTTTAAATGCAGGATCGTACTTCTTTGATGTAACTTTTGATGGAATAAGAATAAATAATGGATATAAAGAAAGAAAGCCTATTGAATGGTTTAAGTATTCTACATGGAATAAAGAATTAATAGCGAAATTAAGTGAGTCTTTTGAACGATTGGACGTAAGTATTTCAAATCTGAAAAAGTCAAACTTCGGAAGCTGGGAATATGAAAGAAGAAAAATATATATTGACTTAATAAAATTGTATTGGTGCAACATCGAAAAGGTAATCGAAGATGAAAATTTAACTATCTATAATAAAATTTATGAGTATATCAAGGAGTAGCTTATTTTATGAAATAAGGAACACACGAACCGTCCCGGTATTCCTAAATTGTAGACACTCTGTTATAACATTAGCAAAGAGTCACTACTACCCGACTGTAAGGGGGGATCGTATAAATGGATGAGGTATTGGGAATTTTGAAAGCAATACAGGATGAACAAAGAGAGTTCCGAATGGAAATGAATAGACGTTTAGAAGTGATAGAGAAATATGCGATTCATAATGGTGAAAAATTGGACAACAATCGTGAACATGTAGGCGGAAAATAAGTTTTATCGAACATAAGAATTTAGAACTGGAGCAACGTATATACGAGTTGGAAAGCCGCTTTAGGCAGTAATTGTGTAGGGACACAAGCGGACAAACTCCTTGTTCCATTGAAGGGCACACAGAAAAAAGTAACATGACTCCTCCGCAACCAAGTGATGGGATAGGTTACTTTTTTCATTAATAATTATAGAGAGTCAGCCGTTCTTCATACAGCACGTATGTTGCAGGTGACCGTGCATCTTATATAGCACAGCTAACAGTTTATGTTGGTTGCGCTTTTTTTTGCATTCTATTATGATAGATTCGTACATAAAATTTGCTAGAGTGGAACATGCGAACCGTCCCCACGTTCCATAGAAATAAAGAACCAAATGGAATAACAAAAAAGAACAGGCTGCATTATAGCTATAGCCTGTCCAACATATCATGATGTACTGCCCTAAATAGCACATATAAATCCTCATTAAATTCAAATATTATTCTAATGTCCATATTTACATACACTTCATGATAAGGTGTTCCTTTTACTGCATGGCAATTTAAAGAAGGGTGTGTTATATCCTGTTCCATTAATTTAATTGTTTTGGCCACCTGTTTTTGCTCTTTCTTGGATAACTGGAACAAATCTTTAAAGAATTGTTGGGTAACAATAGATTGTTTACTCACTTTTAGCCTCAATTCCCTTTTCAATGAAGTCAGCTAATTCACTTAATGAGTCAAACTTTTGATAGTTACCCTCCTCTAAATCCTTTTCAGCCTGTTTCATTTTCTTTTGAAATGAATCTGTCCAGAAATATTCTTGGCTCTTATCATGCCAATTAACAGGTCTTAGAAACAGCCCACCATCTTTTACTTCAATTGAAACATAATCCCCTTCTTTGATCCCTAGTTCTGCACCAATAGTGGCCAATGAAATTAAGTTTCTTTTTTGTACTTGTGTTATTTTCTCCAAAGATTCTCCCTTCTTTCCCCTTTAATGTATCACTGTTGTTACTGAATCTGCTGTAATCACTGTAATTACATTATACCATCAAAGGGTTAGTTCAAGCAAACAAAAAAGCTGGACAAAGACCAGCTTACCTGCTTAATATATACCAGTTTTCCCATTGTAGAAACCCATTGAGAGTAATATTAGATGTTTGCCAATTAGTTCCTGCACAACAATATTGAATTTCATTGGCTTGCTATCATATTTATATAATTTAAGTCCAACTTCAACAATAGATCCTGCAAGTATGGATTTTAATACTTCTAATTTGTTCATGTTACTGACCCCACTTAATTATTATAAGGAATTGCTTCATGGAAATATTCTTCATCATCTTGAATGATGGTATATTCTTTTTCTGTCACTTTTGGAATATAGGCCCGGTTCGCATGTTCCAAACTCATTGTAATGGATTCAAACTCGGACCTTAAGAAAAAAGAAAGCAAAGATTGGGCATATGTGGATATTGCCTTAATAAATAAGGAAATTTTAAAAAAGCGCTAACTAGTAGCTATGTCTAGTTGCACTTTCGTAATTTTCATTGGAATTCACACTCTTTGAAAAGCCGAATGGAACATGAGAAGAACGAAATCGCTAACGCGATGGCTCTTTAAAAGCCCCCTCCGCAATAAATAAGCAAAAAAAACAGAAAAAGTATGTCTTTTGTGGTATTGTTTAATCGCCAAACCAAACAAACCTAGAAAGGACATACTTTTTCCTATGAAGATTTTAACACATTCTACAAATAAAATATATACCAATATTCCCCTTCAGTTTTCGAGAGACCCGCCTGCCTCCTGATTATTCATTCTAAACTCAATGATCGGGAGGGAAACATCATGAACCAATATGAACAAAAAACGGATCTTTACTTTGAACTAAAGGGTTCCCCGGAATCCACGAAAGAATCTTACAGCCGTCGAATGCAGGCTTTTACAAAATATCTTCAGGAAAACAATAAATCGATTGAAAATATGACCCATGAGGATGTCCAACAATATATTCTTTACCTTAAAAAAGAAAAAGGGTTATCCGCTGGGACCATCAATAATTATATTTCAGCCATTCGATTCTTCTACACCTATGTTTTAGTATATAGCCGAGAACCCTCGTGACTTCAGTCATGAGATGAATCGGCTTCGGACAAGGGTTAGCTTTTGCTAACTCAATTGTCCGACATTCTCATTCCTAGCTTAATCACATATGATATTTTTAAAGGTATAAAAATCATTGTTAATTCACTGCACATCTTGATACATATGATAGAGTTCGTAGTATAATAGACCTGAGGTGGTAACTGTGTCAAAAGTTATTCACGGTAGAGGATATGTTTACTCGCTTCAATACCATCTAGTGTGGTGTGTAAAGTATAGAAGAAAAGTGCTTGTAAATGAGAT
>NZ_JARSMD010000036.1:0-2927 GCF_035811335.1 Schinkia azotoformans | reverse complement strand
AACAGGGTGATTAATAACACCAACGGACATTTTGAAAAGAAAGTTGGTGCTATGTAAATGAATATTGACCAAGCACTAGATCAATTAAAAGATTACAGAAAAAAGTTGTACTTTCAGTGGAAACATGATATTCGTTATGACCAAACTAGGGATAAATTGACAGAGGAAGAATTGTTGAAACAGTTAATGAGAAAATCCCTTAATCCATATATAAAATGGGAACGTTCAAATGAGTATCAGAATCTAGTTTATTTGTATATGCAAGGTATGATTCACAATGACCTATTGCAAAGTTATCAGAAGGTGGCTGAGAAAAGTATCAGTGGGGATGAGAAATCAATCAAACTTTTACTTGATATGTCAAAAGTTATAAAGGATTATGCAAAGTTTGCCAGTAAGGAATTTGAAAAAAATAGTGAAGAAATTGAAGAAGATGATGATTTGGAAGTTTAGGGTGTACTATTCAGTACACTCTTTTTTTATGTAATCAGAAAGAGGTGATTCAATGGTGGCACTAACTAAGCGACAAAAATTAAATAAGATTATGAATGACTTTACTTTGTTCAGTAAGAACTTCATTTACATAATTGATAATAACAATGAAAAGATAAAATTTGATTTAAACTCAGCACAAATAGAATTACATGAACTAATGGAAAATAATCGTTTTGTAATTGTAAGTAAAGCACGACAAGGTGGGATAAGTACTTTTACACTTGCTAAAGCACTTTGGAGAGCAGTAAAAAATGATAATGAAAATATACTAATAGTTTCCTATAAATTAGATTCATCAAAGGCACTATTTGAAAAATTGAAACAGATGAATGAATGGCTGCCAAGAGAAAAGTATCCTGAATTGTTTCCAAAAGTTAGACGTGAAAACAGGGATGAATTATTTTTTGAAAATGGTTCAAGAATATCATGTTTGGTGGCTGGGAATAAGTCGATTGGTCGAGGTAGCACTTATTCTTATATTCACCTTTCTGAATATGCCTTTTACAGTAAACAAGAAATGCAATTACTGTCTGCGGAACAATCACTTATGAAAGGTGAGTCAAGCCAGTTGACCATAGAAACAACATCAAATGGTACTGGGAACAACTATTATAAATTGTTTATGTCTGCCTATAAGGGTAATTCAAAGTATAAAGCAATGTTCATACCTTTCTATCATGAATTATATAAGAAACAATTTAAGCATGACCATGACGAAGCGGAAAATTGGTATAAGGAAGATAATAATGGTAGAAGGTTATCTGTGAAAGATTTAGAGGATGATGAAAAAGTTTTATATAATGCAGGGGCAAATTTACGTTTCTTGATGTGGAGAAGGTATAAATTACTTGATATGGAATTGCAGGAGTTTCAACAAGAATATCCGAGTAATCCTATGGAAAGTTTTATCAGTACAGGACAATCTGTATTCGACCAAGCCAAAGTATTAGAACGATTAAACTATACAATAGAGCCAATTGAACGGAAAGTATTGATTGATGAATTACCGACAATATTACATAGATACATAAATAAGGGATTGTATATTTATCATTTACCGAAACGTGGAATGAAATATTATGGAGGTTGTGATACTGCCAGTGGTGGCGGTGGTGACTATTCAACAATTTCAATATTTGATAGTGAAGGTCAACAAGTGGTTTCATTCTATCACAACAAAGTACCTGTTTACTTGTTTGCAGAAATTGTAAATGAGATAGGCAGGTATTTTAATTATGCCTTTTTATGCATTGAAAGGAATAGTTACGGTTTACCCCTTTTAGAGAGGTTAAGAAAAGATTATAACTATTTAAACTTATACAAACAAAAGATTTTCGATCAAAAAGGTAAAAAGAAAATGCAATTAGGATTTATGACTACAGTTGCAACAAAGTCAATATTGATAAGTGACTTTAAGGAACAATTTGAACGTGGATTGATAAATGTTGAGTGTCGTGAAACATTACAACAAATGCAACTCTTTCAAGAAAATGCTAATGGTTCAACTGGGAATAAAAAAGGTGAGGGTAATCATGATGATTTAGTTATCAGTGTGGCTCTCTATGTTCAAGGTGCAAAAGCAGGGAAGTTTTATGTGGATATAAATTAAAGGGGTGTGAATAGATGAATATTGAACAATACATAAAAGAATATCATGATGGTCGTTCAGATTGGTTTATTGAAGAAGTTTCAACGGTAGCCAATCAATCAAGAGTATTAAAAGTGATGAACTTAAAAGATTATCTTTCAGGACAACATGCAATTACTCAAAGACCGAATGAATATTATAATGGGAAAGAGTTTGTACCAAGAAGGATAGTATTACAATATGCAAAGACATTATTAAACTTTCAAACTGCCTATTTAATGCAGAATCCTGTGACATTGACAGGTAATGAAACAGTTGTGAAGGAATATCAAAGAGTTAATAAAAAAGGTAAATATGACCGATTTAATATGTCTGTATTAGATAAAGTTAATAAGTACGGTATGGTGGCTGAATATGTCTATTTGGATAAGGGAGTAATTAAAAGTAAATTAATTGATTCAAGTGAATCATATCCAATTTATGATAATGAAAATAATCTAATTGCATTTATTGAAGCATATGTGACAGATGGAATTAGTTATTATGTTGTCTATACTGATGATGTAGTTTACAAATATGATAATCTAGGCGGTGATTTACGTTTAGTGGCTCAATATTCTAATTTGAGTGGGTTGCCTATTATTTATCATAATCAAAATGAATTGAGTGATGTAGAAGGTAGGAGTGACTTAGAGGATTATATTTCTATTTTGGACAGTATGGAAGATTTATTAAGTAAATATACTGATGGATTTTATAAGTTTATGAATCCTATTCCAGTGGCTATTGGTCAACAGTTAAAAGGTGATGGTCTACCTGTTCAAGTAAAGTGGACCCCATTGTC